>JALSJA010000290.1 GCA_026989615.1 Parvularculaceae bacterium
ACGCTGATACTCAACAAACCCTAAATCACCCGGTCCTTTTTTTGCCGGTAAGGGTCGGCCTTATAGACCCCGAGAATTTTGAAGCTGGCGGAGAAAAACTGTAATTCCTCGAGCGCCAGTTTCACATTGGCCTCTTCCGGATGGCCTTCAATATCGCCGTAAAAAACGGTGGCGTTAAAGACCCCGTCCTGCTGATAGCTTTCCAGCTTGGTCATATTGACGCCATTGGTGGCAAAACCGCCCAGCGCCTTGAACAGCGCCGCCGGAATATTGCGCACCTGAAATACGAAACTGGTGAGAAACGGGCCATGATTGCAAGACGGGATCACCGCCTTGTCCTCGCGCACCATTTCCAGGAATCTGGTGGTGTTGTGATTGGCGTCTTCAATATCGCGGGCGGCAATTTCAAGCCCGTAAAGTTCAGCCGCTAATTCCGGGGCAATGACCGCGATATGGTCTTCCGGCTTGTCGGCCAATTCCCGCGCCGCCCCTGCGGTATCGGCGGCCATTTGCGGCAACAGGCCCCGGCGTTCAATTTCATCACGGCACTGGCTGAGCGCCATGGGATGGGAGCGGACGATTTTAAGCCCCTTGGGGTCGGCACCCTTAATACATAAAAGCTGGTGATAGACCCGCAGGAAATATTCAGCCCTGATGGCGAGCCCCGCTTTGGGTAGCAAATGGTGGATGTCGGAGACCCGTCCGGCGACCGAATTTTCCACCGGTATCATCGCCCGCTCGGCCTCGCCATCGCGCACGGCAGCAAAAACCAGCTCGAAACTATTGCAAGGCAAAGGCTCGAAATCCGGCGCATAACGGCGGCAGGCAACCTCGGAATTGGCCCCGCTTTCCCCCTGAAAGGCTATTTTTGCTTTGGCCATTTGCGGCTCCCCTTTTCAATCCGGCATTTCACGCCTTTTGCCAGCCAATCTCAAAAAGAGCCATTAGCCAGTAAATCCCCCCTTCCAATGCCGAAAATGTGCCAGTGAGACAAGGCCAAGCATGGACAATAGGGGGGAAGGCCGCTAAGAACCGGAAAATGGCCCGTTAGAGCTCCTTAAAAACACGAAAAACAGAGATTTCGAGACATGAAAGATCCGCTTTTTAGCACCAAAGTCGCTGCTGCTGTTCTGGTTACCCTTTTGCTGTTTTTCGGGATTCCAATCCTCATCGACACATTTGTCACCGGGGAAGGCCATGAAATTCACTATAAGGGCGAAGATCATACCGACCCCGATAATCCTTTCGGATTCAAAGGCTATCCGGTGGCGGTGGCGGTTGCCGGGGGACCGGCCAAGGCCCCCAAGGTGGAAAAGGATCTGGGCACATTGCTGGCCGAAGCCTCGGCCAAAAAAGGCCAGAGCCGCGCCATCATATGCACCGGTTGCCACACCCTCGAAAAAGGCGGCGCTGACGGTACCGGCCCGCATCTTTATGGGGTCATAGGCCGTGAAATTGGTTCCGTACCCGGCTTTGGCTATACCACGGCCATGAAACAGGCTGGCGGCGTCTGGACCTATGAAAAAATGGACGCGTTGCTGAAAAATTCACAGGAATTTATGCCCGGCACGACCATGGCCCAGAAATTCTCCAAGCCCGAGCAGCGCGCTGACATTCTTGCCTATCTCGCCACCCTGTCCGACAATCCCTTACCTTTTCCGGAGCCAGCGCCCGTAGAGACCGCTGAAGCAGAAGGCCATGGCGGTGATATGGCAGAGGCTGAAGGGGCGACAGACCTTATTGGCGAAGCCATCAATGCGTCCGAAACAGTCGAAGACATGGTCAATAGTGGCGGCCAAGCCCATTAGTCTTCCCCCCTCTAAATCCCGAAATGGCTAAAATCATCAATCTTCGCACCGCCCGCAAAAATAAACAGCGGGCCGAAAAAGAGCGTCTGGCTGATAGCAATCGGGCGAAGTTTGGCCAGAGCCAATCATCCCGTCGCAAAAGCAAGGCAGATCAGAAAAATCTTGAGGACCTGCTTGATAGCGCAAAAATCACCGATAGCGTGTTTCAATCCGATGCGGAAAAAGATTGATCGACCCATTCGGGAATTTTTGCCGTTAGTCCCATCAGCGTGCGCGAGGATGACAACAGGATAACTTCATCGCCTTTGCAAGTCTCGCGCAGCCACGCCATCACTGTTTCCGGGTCATCCATGGCCAGTGTTTTTGCGCCGCTGGCGCGGACCTTGGCCACCACTTCCTCATAGCCAAGATGGCTGTCGTCTTTTTCCGCAAAGCCGGGCAGCCATGTGACAATGACATCATCGGCTTGCACGAAGCTCTCTTTGGCATACCAATGCTCGGTGGGGCGGTTGCGCCAGCCAAAAGTGCTGGGCTCGAAAATCAAAATCACCCGGCGATCCGGGAAATGCTCGCGCACTGCCGCCAAGGCCGATTGCAGCTTCTTGTCTGTAGATCCAAAGGCTTCCAGCACCGGCACCGAGGCACTGCTGGTGAGATTGATTAGTCGCCGTCTGATGCCATGAAATTTTGCCAGCGCGGTTTTGAGAACTTCCGGCGTCATCCATTTGCGCACCAGACACAATGCTGCAACGCCGACAATATTTTGAATATTATGGCGCCCCAGAAGCGGGGTTTCCAAGGTGATGATTTTTTGACCATCGCGGATAAGGTCAAAACGGCTCGGGGCGCCGAGCTGTATATTCTTCGCGGTCCATTCGGCCTTTTCCTCAAGCCCATAGCTGACAATGGAGGATTTGGCCTCGCGCAGAAGATCCCGGACATATTCATTGTCCACGCAAGCCACCAGCGCACCATCGGACGGCATATTGGTCAGAAGATCGGCAAACGGTTTTCTGAAATCCGCCGGGCCTGGATAAATTTCCGGATGGTCCGGGGTGGCGCTGGTTAAAATCACATCATGCGGGGTGTAATGGGCAAATTTTGGTCGCGGGTCGGTATTGGATGAGGGATATTCGTCCCCCTCTAGCACTAAAGGCGCGCCGGAGGTTTTGCTTAAAAAAGCATGGCGTTCCATATCCAGCGGAAAGGCACCAATAAACCAGGATGGATCCAGCCCCGCTTCGCGCAGGACAAATGATAAAATCGCCGTGGTGGTGGATTTGCCATAGCTGCCCGCCACCACAATCCGGTGCTTGTCCGCCCCCAAAGCGGCCAGCACATCGGGATAGCCAAGAACGGGTTTTTTGCGCGCAAAGGCGGCGGCCACCTCTTCATTATTGTCCTGTCTGAGATTGGCATTTTTACCGATAACAAAAAAATCCACATCCGCCGGGATATTATCCGCGCCAAAGCCGCGGGCAAATTTTATCCCCGCCTCATCGAGAAAATCTGTCACTGGCGGAAACACCGCCTCGCCATCAGAGCCCGTTACCTGCCAGCCTGCATCGCGCAGCAATAGCGCCACCGCACTCATGCCAACGCCGCATATCCCGATCACATGAACCTTGCCGGGTTTTGAAAAATCAACCGAGGAAACACCCATAAACTTAAATCCAATTCAATCTCAGCCAATCGGCAAAGTGTGGCTGTTTGTGCCATGGCCAAAGGCAAAATCGCGCGTAATTTTATAGGGCAGGCTTTCGTCCAATTCGTCGAGAATATCGTCCAGAGAAAAGCCCGAAGGGCGCACGGGCGAATCGGAAATATTTTTAAACCAGCCGATTTTAAGCCCTGCCAGTTTTTGCAAATAGCCCGACAGCCATAATTGCCGGAACATGCGATCGATTTTGTAGATGGGCTCTGCAATTTCCTCGAGCACCAAAATCTTGCCGCCCGGGTCCGGTAAAAATTCTGTGCCGAACAGCCCCATGAATACCGCCATATTGCCACCAATGGTCGTTTCTTTCGGGGCGGGCGCTGCAACCATGCTTAAAAACTCCGCCAGTCCGGTTGTCGATTTGCCCGCTGCAAAATCCAGAACCATGGGCGAGATAAAGCCCTGATTACCGGTCTTGGCAAAAATTCCGTTGATGATGGCGGTATTGTCACTGCTGCCACATAAGGGTTTGGGATTGGATTTGATGATTTCATAATCGATCAGGTCCAGCAATCGCATGGAGCCATAGCCGCCCTTGGCGGCAAGCAAGAGATCAATTTCGCTATCGGCGTAAAATTCCATCAGGGCGCTGGCGCGGCTTTTGTCATCCCCGGCAAAGCGCCCTTTTTGCCGGTGACAGGCCGGGTGGATTTTTACTGCAAAGCCGCGCCCGCGCAAATCTTCCGCGCCTTGTTGCAAAATCTCCGGGTCCAGCCAATCGGCGGGAGAGACAATACCAATAGTGGAAATTTTCCGACTCAAAGGGACACCTATCCAAACAGGCCGCCAAAGGAAATGGAGCGACTGCCATCTTCAACAATGCGGGAAAACTCGTCCACAAAAAGGGCACCATCGGGCGTTTTCTGGACAATCACAATGCGCTTGTCATTGGGATCGCGCACCCGCTTGATGAGACCAAGAATGGATAGCGAATCAAGCGCCCGGGAAATGGCCGGTTTGGGAATGGAAAATTCCTCGGCCATGCGCCGCACCGTATGCGGGCCGGGGGTTAGATAGACCGTCAGCAAAATCGCCCATTGGCGCATGGAGAGGTCCGGGCCGTCCGCACGCACGGTCTCGACCATCACTTCGCGCCAGGGCAGTAATATTTCATTGGACCGCATGGGCGAGACCTGTATTGGATTTTACGATAAACCGTTTTGGTAACGAAACGGACAATGCGCCATTTCGCCCCCGAAAGGCAAGGCAAGATGCGTCGATTCTTGCGATGCGGGAGATTTTTTTTAGTGCCCGGCGGTTTTATCCATAACGGGTGCTGAAAAACTCAACCAATGCGCGAATCGCCATGGCTTCACCGCCTTTGGGGTGGGCCGGACGATTTTTCGGATTCCAGGCAAAAATATCAAAATGCGTATACGGAATATTTTCCGGCACGAAGCGGCGCAAGAAAAGGGCCGCCGTGATCGAGCCGGCAAAACCATTGCCGGAAATATTGTTCAAATCCGCTATTGGCGAGGATAAATCGCTTTCATAACCATCCCAAAACGGCATCCGCCATAAAGGATCGGCCACCGCCTTTGCGGCCCTGGTCAGCCCCGTGGCGATTTTGTCATCGCTGGCATAAAACGGCATCACTTCGGGGCCAAGGGCGACCCGCGCCGCGCCGGTTAAAGTGGCAAGCGTGATTAGATGGTCAGGATTTTCTTCGGCTGCCAGCGCCATGGCATCAGCAAGAACCAAGCGCCCTTCGGCATCGGTGTTGCCGATCTCCACCGTCAGCCCCTTATAGCTTTGCAACACATCACCGGGGCGAAAAGCGCCGGCACCAATCGCATTTTCCACCGCCGGTATCAGCACCCGCAGGCGGATTTTCAGCTTGGCCGCCATAATCATGCGCGCCAGACCCAGCGCATTGGCTGCCCCGCCCATATCTTTTTTCATAATCCCCATCCCCGCCGCCGATTTGATATCAAGACCGCCGGAATCAAAACACACACCCTTGCCGACAATGGTAATTTTGGGATCTTTCGCCCGCCCCCAGACCATATCGATGAGCCTTGGCGGCTCGGCAGCGGCGCGGCCCACCGCATGGATAAGCCCCATTTTTTTGGCTAGCAGATCAACCCCGGTCATGACCTTGATTTTGGCCTTGTAAAGACCGGCCACCTCCCGCGCTGCCTGCTCCAGAGCCTCCGGCCCCATATCATTGGCGGGGGTGTTCACAAGATCGCGGGTGGCCTGGACCGCTTCGGCGATCAAAATAGCGCGGGTCGCCTCTGGTGATTTGGCCGTCAAAAGCTGCGGCACCGGTTTTTGGTTTTTATAGCGGGCAAAGCGATAGCCCCCCATGGCCCAGCCCAAAAGCGCCATTTCCAGCTTCCGGCCTTTCAGCGTTGCCGCCAGACGATATTGCCCTTCCGGCAGGGCCATGGCCGCGGCCCCTGTTATTAGCGGGTCCTTGCCATCGCCAATGCCAAGGCAGACACCATCGGGTGTCACCACCATTTTTCCCGCCTGACCATTAAAGCCTTGCGCCGCTGCCATGGCTGCCATCGGGGCCGGCAGGGCCTTGTTCAAAGCGATCAAATGCACCGGAATGGCTGATTCCAGCTGTTTGGCAGGGGCAATAGACAGCGCTTTTGTAATCATCTGTTAACTCTCACTTCTCATAATGGAACAGGCTTTTGGTTAGCCTATTGGCGTGATTGCAAACCTTGCGGTTAAGGGTTCTTGAAGGGCTTTATGCCAGAATTGGCAAGAATTGCTTTTACGAAGGCACCATCCATACAGGAATTTTTCGAGGTTCACCATGAACAGACTGATTTTCACCCCTAAATCTTTCACCCGCCTGATTGTGGGCTTAGCGGCGTTGAGCCTGCTTGGTGCCTGCTCGACGGTGCAAAAACGGGTGGATTTTACCCCCGGTGCCAATGAGGGTGGCAAGAAGCAACAATTTGCCGATAGCCTGCAAACCATACCCAGCGATAGCGAAACCAATGGACTTGATCCTATCGCCAAAGCTGCTTTTTGGGGCACGCGCTATGATCGCGAGCAAACCAATCCGGCCGTGGTGGTGAAATTTTCGCAAAGCCTGCGGGCGATTGGCTCCAATGGCGAAAGCCTGCGTATTATGGCGCAGGCCAGCCAGCGCATAACCCCGACGCCGGAAATGAATCTGGAGCTTGGGCGCGCCTTGATTGCCAATGATCGCGCCTTTGAAGCGGTGCGCCCGATTGAAAAAGCCATAGAAGGCGGCAAGGGTGATGATTGGCGTGCCTATTCGGCCTATGGGGTCGCATTGGATAAAATCGGCGAGCACAAGCAGGCGCAAAAGCAATATCGCATGGCTCTTGATCTCAATGGCAAAAGCGCTTCCATTTTAAACAATCTTGGCCTGTCTTATGCCCTGTCCGGCGACCTTTTCAATGCCGAAAGCACATTGCGCCAAGCGGTTGCCCTGCCCGAAGGCACATCCCGCACACGGCAAAATCTCGCCCTTGTTTTATCACTGGCAGGAAAAACCAAAGAGGCCGAACGGCTGGCCCGCTCTGACCTGCCACCGCGCGTTGCCGATAATAATGCTGACTATTATCGCAGCTTGATGACCCAGCCGGCCTATTGGCAGGGCCTGTCGGCGGAAAATGCCGATCTGCCCGATTTTGACGCGCCTGCTTTTGCGCCATCCAGCCCGGTCGAGCCAACACCGGTGACACCGCTGCCGGATTATAAAGCCCCAAAACCAAAACCGGCTGTGCCGCAGACCCTGTCTGAAAATGAATCCCCGCAAGGCGCCCCGGGCATTGCGCCGCCTATTGCCACCGGTGCCCCCGTGCAACTTGAAACCACATCCATGGGCAAAATGCCGCCACAAGGCAAAAGCCAGGATGAGAAAAAGCAGGAAAAGCCCAAGCTGCGCGATGGCAAGCTTGGCTCATAAGTCAAATCTGAATTCAAATTATAAAACGCGGGCTCTAAGTTTTTGTTTTTGAGCACTTCTTGTCCGAAAACCGGCCTCATCCTGAGCTTGTCGAAGGACCCACTTTTCGCAGAAGTGCTCTAAGTCCCGCGTTTTTTTGTTGTACATTCGCTCACAAGGTAATTAGGGCTTGGACCCTAAAGGCTAAAAATTAAACCGCTCACAGTAACGCAATCTATTCGTCGTCCCTTATGAGGCACGGGAATATGAACGGATACGAGAACGCATGGCAGCCGCCACGCTTTCAGCTATTGACGACGGAAAATCATCTGGCATTTCCATGAATGTTTCGCGTAAAGCCCCTTCCAGCAATGATTCCACCTCCTCAAAAATATCATCTACGATTTTCGGAGATAAAGATGCCAGTTTGACCGATTGGCCAAAATGTCTTGGTAAAATGTCAAATAACCTATAATGTCGGCGATCGCCAACCGCCATTGCAAGCTTCAACTCACGGCGTTTTATATGGCCTCTATCAAAATCTGGCTGCAAAGAAAGAATATCATAAAGCGGGGTCATCTCAAAGCGCCCTTCCGGTTGAAGAAAAATACTAAAATTTTTCGCATGACCATCGGTTGCGGCCATCAACCAGAAAATGATTTGCGCCTTAAGAAATAGCCGCTGATCTGCTTCCGGCTTGTTACTTGCTTGCAAAAGGCGGAGACTTTCCACAATCCCGGGGCCACCATCTCCATTGTATTTTCGAGTTGGCGGTATCGAAAGTGCCTGACAAAAATCTTCCTGAGGCAAACGCAACAGGCGACCATCTTCCGTCCACCGGCGATCAAATCGTTCTATGCAAAGCACACGCTCATCTTCAAAATCGAGAATTTCTGTGGTGGCAACAGGCAGCCCCAGTGCCGCACACAAGCGCATGCAGTAATATTCGTTTTCAACGCTTCTAGTCATATCAAGGCCATTTGGCAGCACACCAATTTGCGGTTTTAGAATATGCGTTGTTGGTGTTGCGCCATTGGGCTCAAACCACTGACCTTCCCGATATAAAAGCGCCGTCTTTTCTTGCGCTCCGGCTATCGAAATTCGAAAATCACGGGTGTCTGAAACCTCAACACCAAGAGGGTTATTGCGCAAATTGCGCAAAATCTCTGCTATTGCGTCGTCACCCACCTCGCGCCCAACAGGGCGCCCAACCGGTTCAATGACAGCCTCGCGCGGCAAAAATTGCAACGCGCCGACACAATCTTGTCCAATTTTCGCAAGCAGGCTAAAGGCATCCACACCATCGGCCTGAACCCGCTGCGCCAACCGTTTTTTGACGTCATCATTATCTGGCAACAAATTCTCAAACACCGTAATCACGGGTGCGCCCGTAAATTTTTGGTGCCGCAAGGGTAGTGAAAGCGATATAGGAAAAACATGTTCCCAATCCAACCATGCCGCATCATAAGTAAAAGAAGTCGCGCCACTGGCCGAACGCTCGAAAATCCCTACCCGACGCCCGTTTAAAACGACCTGCATCGCGGCACTACGGCGCACCCGCACCATCAGAATAGATCCTCAACCTGCAGCTCACTTTTGCTGCGAGACCGCACGACAAGTTCAAGATCAAGAGCCCTAAGAATGTCGAAAACCGTTTGAAGCTTAACGCCAGAATCTCCCGCCTCAAGTTTGGAGATTGTTTTTTGGTATGACCCAATCTTCTTTGCCAGATCAGCCTGTGTCAGCGCCAGTGCTCGCCGACGATTGCGAACGGCCTGCCCAAATTGTTTAGCGCTGCGAGCAAGCATCCTTATTTGATTATCCTTCATACCCAATTTATACCCTACAGGATATAGAATGTCAATATACCCCATAGGGTATAATTCATATATATACCCTGTGGGGTATATATGGCCGGTCAAGATTACCCTCTACT
>JALSJA010000291.1 GCA_026989615.1 Parvularculaceae bacterium
TTCCCAAAACATGGGATGTCGCCAGCGTTGATCTTGAAAAAGCGCTGATGCTTTTATCCCTGCCGCGTCTTGTTGGCCACCATCCGGAAGATGGCGAGCCGATTGAAGCCGCTCTTGGGCGCTTTGGGCCTTATGTGAAGCATGGCAAAACCTACGCCAACCTGCCCTCGGCCGATGATGTGTTTGAAATTGGCCTCAACCATGCGGTGACCTTGATTGCCGAAAAAATAGCCAATCCCGGTCGCGGGCGACGCGCTGCCGCAAAGCCCCTTTACGAGCTTGGCAATCACCCCGAAACGGGCGAGCCGGTCAATGTGTTTGACGGGCGCTATGGGCCTTATGTGAAACATATGAAGGTCAATGCCACTATCCCCAATGGCACCGACCCCAAAGATGTGACCCTCGATCAGGCGGTGGCGCTCATCGCGGCGCGGGAAGAAAAAATGGGCAAGAAAAAAACCAAAAAGAAAGCCACAAAAAAGAAGGCGACAAAGAAAAAAGCGACCAAGAAAAAGGCGACCAAAAAAGCGACTAAGAAAACTGCCAAAAAGGCAGTCAAGAAAACAACAACGAAAAAAGCGGCTAAAAAAACCACCAAAGCGGCGAGTTAGGGTAATATGGCAAGACGTTTTCCTTCCAGGGATGAAATCCTGTCTTTTATCCGTGATGGCGAGGAAAGCGGCAAAGGCACTGTGACCCGCCGGGAAATTGCCCGCGCCTTTGGCCTCAAAGGCGAGCAACGCACGCGCCTGCGCACCCTGCTAAAGCAAATGGCAGAAGACGGTGTTCTGGCCAAGGGGCGTGGCAAAAGGGTCAGCGATCCCTCCGCCCTGCCCTCGGTGACGATTATCGATATTCTGTCGACGGATGAAAATGGTGATCTCATCGCCGCCCCCGCAAGCTGGCCAAAAGATGCAACCCCGCCTTCTATTTTGATGAGTGACCGTGATGCGGGGAAAATAAAACCGGTTATCGGTGTCGGCGATCGGGTTCTGGCGCGGTTAAGCTCCAATGGCAAAAACCGCTATAATGCTGTTCCCATCAAGCAAATCGGCAAAGGCGCCGAGCGCGTTCTCGGGGTTTATCGCAAAAACCGCCAAGGCGGCATGGTGACGCCGGTATCGCGCAAAGAGGGCCGTGACCTTGTGATTGAGCGCGGCGATGACATGAAGGCCAAGACCGATGATCTGGTCTGGGCAGAAGTGAAAAATACCCGTGGCTATGGTCCGCGCCGCGCGCGCATTCGCGAGATTATCGCCAATGTCAATGATCCGGCGAGCTACTCGCTGATTGCCATTGCCAATCACGATATCCGCATGGAATTTCCCGACAAGGTGCTGGCCGAGGCACAAAGCGCCGGTCTGCCGGATATGAAGGGCCGCGAAGATTTGCGCCCCCTGCCCCTGCTCACCATCGACCCCCATGATGCCAAGGACCATGATGATGCGGTTTTTGCAGAAAAAACCGATAAAGGCTGGCGGGTGATTGTAGCCATTGCCGATGTCTCATGGTTTGTTCGCCCCGGCAGCGCCCTTGACCGCGAGGCTCTGAAGCGTGGCAATTCAACCTATCTGCCCGATCAGGTGGTGCCGATGCTACCGGAGCGCCTGTCCAATGATTTGTGTTCGCTGAAAGAAAATGTCGAGCGCCCGGTATTGGCGGTGGATATGCAGTTCAATGCCAGGGGGGTCAAAACCGGCCATAAATTTTATCGCGCCATAATGAAATCGGCTATCCGGCTGTCTTATGAAGAGGCACAGGCGGGAGCCGAGGGCAATCCCAATCAGCGCACCAAACCTTATGTGGACAGCATTATAAAACCATTATGGGCAGCTTATAAAGCTGTGAACAAGGCCCGCGAGGCACGCGCCCCTCTGGACCTTGAATTGCCCGAGCGTAAAATCATTCTCGACGACAAGGGGCGGGTGAAAGGCGTTAAATTGAAAGAGCGTTTTGAAGCCCATAAGCTGATTGAAGAATTTATGATCCAGGCCAATGTCGCCGCGGCCGAAACCATTGAGCAGGGCCATTTACCGCTTATCTATCGGGTCCATGACCAGCCCGATGAAGAACGCGTCGAGGCGCTGGCGGATTATCTTGCACAAATGGATTATTCCCTGCCCAAGGGGCAGGTCTTGCGGCCGCGAAACCTCAACCAGATATTGCAAAAGGCACGCGAACGCGGGGACGATCATATTGTCTCGCAGGTCATATTGCGGGCCCAGTCGCAAGCGGTTTATGACACCAAAAATCTTGGCCATTTCGGCTTGAACCTACCGCGCTATGCCCATTTCACCTCCCCCATTCGCCGCTATGCGGATTTAACCGTACATCGGGCGCTGGTGGCGGCGCGTAATCTCGGGGCTGGCGCCCAGACCGAGCGCGAAACATCCCATTTGCAAAAAATCGCCGAAAGCATTTCCGATCTCGAGCGCCAATCCATGGCCGCCGAGCGCGAAAGTGTCGATCGCTTTCTGGCCGCGTTTCTGTCCGACAAAATCGGCGGGGAATTTGCTGGCCGTATCGCCGGGGTCACCGCCGCCGGATTATTCGTGCAATTGGATGAAACCGGCGCCGATGGCTTTGTTCCCGTGCGCTCGCTGGGCTCTGAATATTTTTCCTATGAACAGGCCCATCACCGCCTGATCGGCCAGACCACGGGCGGGATTTATCATCTGGGGCAAAAAGTTTCCGTTAAACTGCTGGAGGTCAAACCCCTGCAAGGGGGGCTGTTATTCGAGCTGTTGAGCGAGGCCGAGCCGGGCAAAAAGCCCAGCGGAACATCCCGCAGGCCCGGCAATCATCGCGACCGGCGCAGAGGCGGGCAACCCAAAAAGGGGAAAGCACGCAAAACCGGCAAGCACAAAAGGCGTTAATTTACCCTTGCCCTTGATTTTCACATTTTTGCCGCCCATGATTTTCTGTGATGAATAAAAACCAGCCTCTCATTTTCGGCGACCCTCCCGAAAAAAGCGACCAGACAAGGTCGGTCAAAACCGCCCTTTGGGCTGGTGCGCGCAATAAATGCCCGCAATGCCATGAGGGCCGGATTTTTGCCCATTACACCAAAACCCATGAAAACTGCCCTTCATGTGGTCTTTATCTGGCCGGTCACCGGGCCGATGATGCCCCGCCCTATTTCACCACGCTGATTGCCGGACATCTGACCATTCCGCTTTTAATGGAGATGCAGTTTCGTCTCGCTCCGCCCTTATGGTTTGTTTTCGGCTTTTGGGGGATTATTCTCGGCCTGCTGGTCTGGCGCCTCCTGCCCATCACCAAGGGCGCCCTTATCGGCCTGCAATGGGCCAACCGTATGCACGGCTTTTCTGACCGGCCTGACGAGGATCTGGAGGCAAGTTTGCGGTCCTGATTTCCCTCAAGGCGGCTCCCCCCATCCCCAATCACGGCCAAAGGCCTATTTTTCGGGCCATAATCCGCTTGACAGACCCCCCGGCAATAGTATGTTCCGGCATCTGAATTGCCGCTCACCGGCTATTTCCGCGCTTTCGTGCGGGCAATTATTGCCCCACATCTTTTGGAGATTTTACGATGGCTAAACCGACCACCATCAAGATTCGGCTGAACAGCACCGCTGACACCGGATATTTCTATGTCACCAAGAAAAATACCCGCAATCTGACCGAAAAAATGGTCAAGCGGAAATATGATCCGGTGATCAAGAAACATGTGGAATTCAAGGAAGGCAAAATCAAATAGATTTGCTTTTCTCACCTGAATTAAAAAAACCACCCTTGAAGGGTGGTTTTTTATTATCCTTTACTGCCCGCAATTTTATGCCGCTTCTTCGACCTTGTTGCGGCCGGTTTCCTTGGCTCGGTAAAGTGCATCATCGGCGCGTTTGACCAGTCGTTGCGGGCTTTCATTGCCATCGCTCCAATCGGTTGTGGCAAGGCCGATGGAGACTGTAATATCGAGGCTTTGTGGTTTGTCGCCTTTAATCTCTATGGGTCTTGAAGCGATATCTTCGCGCAGGCGCTCGGCAATCATCCTGGCATAGGCCATGTCGGTTTCCGGCATCAGGATAACAAATTCCTCGCCGCCATAACGGCAGGCCAGATCAATCCCGCGCACATTGCGCTCAAGGCGCGTAGCCAATTCCACCAGCACGGCATCCCCCACATCATGACCATAAGTGTCATTGATTTTTTTGAAGTGATCAATGTCTAGGATCAATGTTGAAAGCGATAATTCCTGCTGTTGCGAATGCTCAAACAGGCTGGAGAGATGGTTGGAAAAATAGCGCCGATTATAAAGCCCGGTCAGCTCGTCGGTAATTGCCATTTCCAATGACGCATGGAAAGAATTTCTGAGCGAGGCGATATAATGATTGCGGCGCACTTGCGTTCTAATCCGCGCCGCCATTTCTTCCTTGTTCACCGGGCGCATCAGATAGTCATTAACGCCAATATCAAGCGCCCGCACCAATTTTCTGGTATCACCCTGACGCACCAAAGCCAGCAAGGGCGTATGGCGGGTCTGTTCAAGCGAGCGAATGGTTGAGCACAAACGCAAAGGGTCATGATCTTCCAGCGCCATATTGATGACGATCAGATCAACCTTGTCATTGCGCAAAATTTGCAGTGCCGACATCGGGTCGGTTTCGACAATCACTTTATATTTTTCCGGCAGGCCATCAAGAATGGGCCTGTCGACGGCGTTGAGATTATCGATAAATAAAATCGTGCTGTCGAGATCGTCAAATTCCGCCAATTGGGAATTGGTCAATATGCCAAGCTCGGCCCCTTGGGCATTGCGCTGGCGCAAATCATCGGTGAGAATTTTAAGGCGTGACAGATTACGCACCCGCGCAAACAAAGCCACATCTTCAACCGGCTTGGTGAGGAAATCATCGGCCCCGGCTTCCAGCCCGGCAATGCGATCTTCGGCCTGATCCAGCGCGGTGACCATCACCACAGGAATGTGGCAGGTCCGCGAAGAGGCCTTCAGGCGACGACAGGTTTCAAATCCGTCAATCCCCGGCATCATCACATCGAGCAAGATAATATCCGGCTGTTCGCTCTCGGCCTTTTCAATGGCTTCGAGACCGGAAAATGCACCGGATACCTCAAAATATTCTGCCCGCAATTTTGCTTCGAGCAGTTTCACATTAGGTATCAGGTCATCGACGACTAAGACACGCGCCGTCATAAAAGCCCCCTTTGGCTATTAGGCTTGCCCTCACCCACATGCTTAATCCAAATATCTTTTTATTTTCTCAAGAAAAGTGACAACAGAGATAGGTTTTGCGAGATAATCCTCGCATCCCCCGTCCCGAATGCGCTGTTCATCGCTTTTCATGGCAAAAGCCGTAACCGCAATAACCGGAATATTGGATAATTCCGCATCGGCTTTTAATTCCCGCGTGACATCAAGACCGGATTTTTCCGGTAGTTGAATATCCATGAGAATAAGGTCCGGCTGGTGTTGCCGGGCCAGGTCCAGAACATCATGACCGCTAAAGCTTTGCACCGTGGCATAACCATGGGCCTCGAGAAGATCATGAAACAGTTTCATGTTCAGCTCATTGTCTTCAACAATCAGCACGGTTTTTTGTGCCTGTGTCAGATCCATTGTCTCCATATAAGCCATAGGGCGTCCGGTCACTTACGGCAGCCACCGGACCTGTCATGGCAGGCTATATCCTGTAGCCGCAAAATTAAATGCGATATGCTGCATCCTTTATTGCCCACCAGCAGTTAATTCTGTGTTTAAGATAGGCATGATGGAACAGATTTTCTGCAAAATCGCGAAAATTTGTTAATATTTGAGCAATCCTATGCCCCAAAATGAAACAAAAACTGCAAAGAATGGGTGGATTTGCCGCCATTGTTTCCAATTTGGGGCTATTTCCGGTAAATCCTCTCTACGGCGCTGCCCGGATTGCGGTGATTCCCGCGTGCTTGTTCATCCTGAAATACTGGATTTATCCATCGCCCATGTGGATTGTGATGCCTTCTTTGCCGCCGTGGAAAAGCGCGACCGCCCGGAGCTTGCCGAAAAGCCGGTGATTGTCGGGGGCGGGCGGCGCGGGGTGGTGACAGCCGCCTGCTATATCGCCCGCACCTATGGTGTGCGTTCGGCCATGCCCATGTTCAAAGCCCTGAAGGCCTGTCCTGATGCGGTGGTCATCGCCCCTAGCCGAGACAAATATAGCCAGGCCTCAAGGCTGGTACGCGAAGAGATGGCGCAGCTTACCCCGCTGGTGCAACCGCTCTCCATTGACGAGGCCTTTCTTGATCTTACCGGCACGGAAAAACTGCACAAAGCCCCGCCCGCCATCGCCCTTGCCCGGCTTGCCGCCCGCATTGAGGCGCGGATTGGCATTACGGTCTCCATCGGCCTTAGCCATAATAAATTCCTCGCCAAGCTCGCCAGCGACCTCGACAAACCCCGCGGCTTTGCGGTGATTGGCAGGGCGGAAACAAAAAGCCGCCTTGCTGAAATGTCGGTGCGCGCTGTCTGGGGAGTAGGACCGCGCTTTGGCGAGCAATTGGCGCGCGACGGCTTTGCCCGGATTGCCGACATCCAGAATGTTGATATCAAGGAGATGGCCAGCCGCTATGGGGAAAATGGCCTGCGCCTGTGGCAGCTTGCCCATGGCATTGATGCGCGGCCCGTAAGAACCGATGAGGCGGCCAAAAGCCTTTCGGCGGAGACGACTTTTCACGAAGATATTAAAGATCGCGAAGAGCTGGAGCAGATTTTGTGGGAGCTGTCTGAAAAGGTTTCCCGGCGGATGAAGCTGAAAAACATTACCGGACGGGTTGTGACCCTGACCTTGAAAACCGCTTCCTTCAAACGCTTGAGCAAACGCCTGACCCTGCCTGAGCCCAGCAATATGGCCCACCGCCTGTTTGAAACCGGCGCAGCGCTGTTGCGGGAGATAATCCCGCAAAATCCATCCGTAACCGCCTATCGGCTGATAGGCATTGGCTATGGCGATCTTTGCGAGGCCCAGAGCGACCCCCAGGGCGCTTTATTTGCCAGCCCCGATGACAGGCTGGACCGGCGCGAGGAGGCCCTTGACCTTTTGCGGGAGAAATTCGGGCCTGATGCCATTGGCACCGGGCGCAATTTTGATAAAAAGAGGTCTCGCAAGAAAGCCCATACACCGAAAAACCGATAGGAAAAGCGCCCGCCATGCAGACAGCAGAACAAAAATTACAGGCCCTTGGGCTTGCCCTGCCAGAGCCTGCCGCCCCGGTGGCCAATTATGTTCCCTTTGTTGTGAGCGGTAATCTGGTCACGGTTTCCGGGCAGATTTCTCTCTCCCCTGATGGATTGATAAAAGGCATTATCGGCAAAGATCTGGATTTGCCTCAAGGGGTGGCAGCCGCCCGGTTTTGCGCCCTTAATCTTATTGCCCAGCTAAAAGCCGCCTGTGATGGAGATTTGTCCCGTTTGCGGCGCGTGGTGCGCCTTGGCGGATTTGTCGCCTGTACGGCCGACTTTATCGACCATCCGAAGATTATCAATGGCGCGTCTGATCTGATGGTTGCGGTTTTTGGCGAGGCCGGCAAACATGCCCGCGCTGCTGTTGGTGTGCCGTCCCTGCCATTGGGGGCAGCGGTGGAAATTGACGGCCTGTTTGAAATTGCCTGAAGGTGACAAAAATACCCCTTTAACGGCGCGTATTGTAAACGCCCTCACCGAAATTGACCCACAGCAATGGAACGCCCTTGCCCACATGCAAGGTCAAGCCTTTCACCCATTTGTCGATCATAAATTCTTAGCCGCGCTGGAGCGCGCCGGAACCCTTGCCCCTGAAACCGGCTGGATGCCTTATCATATTGTGCTGGAACAGGATGACGCATTGCTGGCAGCCATGCCGCTATATCTCAAGGCCCACAGTCAGGGCGAATATATTTTCGATCATGGCTGGGCCAATGCCTATGAACAGGCGGGCGGGCGCTATTATCCCAAAGCTCTTTCTGCCATTCCCTTTACCCCCGTCACCGGACCGCGCCTGCTAGCCAAAAATGCAAGTGCCCGCACTGCACTGATAGAAAGCGCTTTGCATCTGGTAGAAAAAGCCGAACTGTCATCGCTGCATGTAAATTTTATCAATGAAAAGGATGCTGATTTTCTGGCCGGTAAAAACTTCCTCCTGCGCACAGGGATACAATATCATTGGCATAACCAGAACTATCATAACTGGGATGATTTTACCGCCAGCCTCGCTTCGCGCAAACGCAAAGCCCTGCGCCGGGAAAGACAATGCCTTCAAGATAATGATTTAACCATTGAATGGATCACCGGCGGCGATATTACAGAAACCCATCTCGATCATTTCTGGGCGTTTTATCAAGATACCGGCGCGCGCAAATGGGGCGTGCCCTATCTCAACCGTCAAGCTTTTAGCCTGTTGGCGCAAGACATGGGCGCGCATATTTTGTTTATATTTGCCAAAAGGGGCGCGGATTATATCGCTGGCACCATGAATTTTATTGGCGGCGATCGCCTCTATGGGCGCTATTGGGGTTGCCGGGAATATATTCCGCATTTGCACTTCGAGCTATGTTATTATCAGGCGATTGACTATGCCCTCGCCCATGATTTGCAGGCAATAGAGGCCGGCGCGCAAGGGGAGCATAAAATCGCCCGTGGCTATGCCCCTGTCATTACCCGCTCGGCGCATTATATATTTAACCCGGGCTTGCGCACTGCCATCGCGCATTTTCTGACCCGTGAAGGACAGGTCATTGCCGAAGAGGCCAAAATCCTGTCAACTCATACCCCGTTCAAGAAAGACCGCTCATGAAAACCATTGCCAAATTCCAAAATCAGGAAGAAGCCCGTATCGCGCTGACCTTTTTGCTGTCGCAGGAAATTCACGCCTTTTTGCCTGACAGCGAAACCTTTGGCAATCTGCCTTCTCTCGCTTTTGGTCTGTCCGGCTTTCGCCTGATGGTACCCGATGATGAAGCAGAAAAAGCGTTGGCGCTGCTGGCCAATCTGCCGCAAGTGAGCGAAGAAACCGACCATGAAGAGGATAAGCCCGATGTCTCTTAATGCCGCCTATGATGATGACAATATTCTCGCCAAAATTCTACGCGGAGAAATTCCCAATACGACGATTTATGAAGATGATGATGTCCTCGCCTTTATGGATATATTCCCACAATCAAAGGGCCATTGTCTGGTCATCCCGAAAAATACCAAAGCTGTAAACCTGCTGGATATGCCGGATGAGGATCTGGCGGTTTTAATCCAGCGCACAAAGAAAATTGCTGCCGCAGTCAAGCAGGCCTTGCAGCCCGATGGTATTCGCATTGCCCAATTTAACGGCAGCGCTGCGGGGCAGACCATCTTC
>JALSJA010000292.1 GCA_026989615.1 Parvularculaceae bacterium
CCCGCAATTTCTCCGCCGATATATTGATGGGAGCGGGCAATGATCAATTCCTCACCAACCCCGGCTTTTTCAATTCCGGGGAAGGTTCCGTGGATATGGGGGCGGGTGCTGATATCTTTGACAATCAGATGGCCCTGACTGCCGATATCGCTATGGGCGATGGGGATGATAGTTTTACCAATATTAGCCAGATTGATGGCAATATCGGGTTCGGCACTGGCGCAAATCGCAGCTTTGATAATAGTGGTACCATCACAGGTGATGTTGATTTTGGTGATGGCGCTTTGAGCATGACAAATAGCGGCACCATGACGGGGAATATTTTGCTCGGCAGCGGCAATGGCACGATTACCAATAGCAATAGCATTAATGGCAATCTAACGCTTGGTGGTGGTAATGATAATATCGCCAATCAGGCCAATGCCATTATTATCGGTGCTATTGATATGGGCGGCGGCAATAATGCGTTGACCAATAATAACCGGATCGTTGGCAATATTACCGCGGGCGACGGGACCGATATACTGGATAATTTCGGCACCATTATAGGCGATATCAATCTTGGAGGCGGGAATGATAGTTTGTTTAACCGCGATGGGGCTTTAATCAGGGGGGATGTTGTATTTGGTGCGTCGGCCGGTACCTTCACCAATGATGGTACGGTTGATGGTAATATCAGCATTCAGGACCCCAATAGCACTTTCACCAATAATGGCAGTGTCACCGGCTCGGTAACCATTGCGGCAAGCGGTATTTTCTCACCACCGGCGGGTAATAGCGATGGTGCTCAGGGTAGAATTCCCGGTGGCGGTACGGCCGGACAAGGCAGCACAGATGACGGGCTGAGTTTTCGCGATCGCGGCGGGGTGATGAATGGCAATATTGACAAGGGGGGGACGGGACCTGCAGGCGGGCCGGGGGATCTCATAACCATCACCAATGTCGGGATTATCGGTACGATTGGCGGTCCCGGCGGGTTGACCATAACTGGCAGCCCCGCATTGGTTGTCAACGAGTTTGGCGGCACCATCAATGGGGATGTTGTGTTTAACGGTTTTGGTGACAGCCTCGTCAATGTGGATGGCGGCATTATCAATGGCAATGTCTTTATGGATGATGGCGATGACAGCTATCAGGGGGATAGCGAATTAAACGGCAGTCTGGATATGGGCGCCGGTAATGACAATGTGGACAATGCCGGGGATATAACGGGCGATGTCATTTTGGGGGGCGGGGATGATACGCTGAATAATGCAGCTGGTGGTTTTATTACGGGCAATATTTTGCTTGGTACCGGTAATAATTCTGCGAGTAATGACGGCACTATTGTCGGGGATGTTACCGGCGGGACAGGCATTGATGACTTCCAAAATACCGGCAGCGTCACAGGCAATGTGAATCTTGGCGACGGGGACGATATTTTTCTCAATAATGCCAATACACTATTCACGAATTCTGAGCCTGCCTTTCAGGGCAATGTGGATATGGGGGCGGGCAATAACCAGTTCACCAATAATGACTGGGTATTCGGGGATGTGTTTTTCGGTAATGGTAGCAATCAGTTCACCAATACCGGTTGGATAGGTGGCTTTATGTCAACCACCCTGGGGAATATCAGTTTTGGTAATGGCGACAATCTTTTCACAAATTCCGGCCATATATTTGGTGATGTGTCGTTTGGTCTTGGTACAAATATAATCAACAATAGCGGGAATATATTTTATACGCCGGACGGCGAAAGTGTAATTGATGTCGGCATTACCTTTGGTGACCAAAGCGCGACAATCAACAATACCGGCTTAATTGGTAGTGCAACCGTCTTCGGCGATGCCGATAGTGTTTTCAATAATAATGGCAATGGCACTGTGGAAGGGTCCATTATTTATAATGGCAATGGAACGGCGCAAAATATCTTCAACAATGGGCTGAATGCCTTCGCATTTCTGGATAGCATTGTTTTTAACGGTGATGGAATAAACCGTATTGTCAATGATGGGGATTTTGGGGCCAACTTTATCACATTCGGAATAGGGGATAATCGCATTGACAACACCGGGTCATTTGGTTTCACGACAATGACATTTTTGTCATCCAATGATGTAGTTACCAATGACGGGTCAATGAGTGGCGAGACACTTATTTTTGGTGACGGGAATGATGAATTTATCAATACCGGAACCATGTTTTTGACCAATGAAATGAATATGGGTGCAGGAAATAATATTTTCACCAGTACCGGTGCATGGAATAATGGCAATCTGACTTTCGGGAACGGTAATAATATTGCGACCATTTCCGGTTCCTTTACCGGTGATATCACCTTTGGCACAGGGGATGACCAGTTTTTCTTTAATGGCACCCTTATTGGCAATTTCTTCCTCGCTGCCGGTAATGATATATTTGATGGCAGTGGAACCACGCAGGCCCTGACGATTAATGGGGATGCGGGCGATGATTGGCTTCGAGGCGGTTCTGGCGCTGATGTCATTGATGGTGGCGATGGTGACGACATGCTTGTGGGTAGTGCCGGGGCCGATCAGTTCAGAGGTGGCGCCGGGATTGATACGCTTGATTATAGCGGGTCGGCGTCGGCGGTGAATGTGAATTTGCTGGAGTTCTTTGGCTCTGGCGGTGATGCAGCCGGTGATGATTATGGAGCTGTCCACACTATTGAAAACGTTATCGGCTCTGATTTTGATGATATTTTTTCTGGCAATAGCCTTGATAATACTTTCTTTGGTGGTGCCGGTGCGGATGCAATGAATGGATCGGCCGGCTTTGATACGGTTGATTATTCCGGCGCCACAAGCGGCGTAGGCCTTTTCTATTTGAATGGCGGTTTTGCGGGAGATGCTGCGGGAGATAGTTATCAGAATATAGAGCAGTTCATCGGGTCTGATTTTGACGATATTATTTTCGCCAATTTCGATGGCACTGTATTTGGTGGTGCGGGCAATGACGAAATTGGTGCTGAGGGTGGCGCGGCAATTTTATTCGGCGAAGCGGGCAATGACATTTTGCACGCTAGTAACGCAGGTAATTCAACATTGACCGGCGGTGGCGATGCAGACAGTTTTTCCTTCACTAATCCGGCTGATGGCTTCATTATAACGGCGACTGTCACGGATTTTGAAAATAATGTTGATAATATCGATTTTTCATCCTTCAATTTGACGGCTGTAGGTGTCAGTGACATCAATAGCCTGATGGCACAAGCGACACAAACGGGCAACGATGTTGTGTTTAGTCTTTTTACCGCCGATGGTCAGACTGGGCTTACTTTGATTGTGCAAAACACCACTCTGGCGGATATTCAGGACGATATAACCGGCATCTGACAATAGTTCTTTTCAGAGACTTGAAATTGCGCGAAACTCCTTCCGCAAGGAAGGGGCTTTCGCCTTATGGATTTATCTTTGGAAAATACCGGATTTGATTTCCTGATAATTGGCGGCGGGTCTGCGGGTTGTGTTCTTGCCAACAGGCTGAGCGAGAATGGGCGCTACCGCATATGCCTGATAGAGGCAGGAAAGCCTGACACAAACCCTCTCATTCATGCCCCGGCTGGTCTTGCGATTATGGTGCCGTCCACGATAGCCAATTGGGCGTTTGAAACCGTGCCGCAGGCTGGCCTGAATGGCCGCAAAGGCTATCAACCCCGCGGCAAGACCCTTGGCGGCTCGTCTTCCATCAATGCCATGATCTACACACGCGGGCACCGGCAGGATTATGAGGACTGGGCCGCAAGCGGCGCCAAAGGCTGGGGCTGGCGGGATGTTTTGCCATGGTTCAAAAAATCAGAACATTTTGAAGGCGGGGAGGACGAGTTTCATGGACAGGGCGGGCCACTAAATGTCGCGTCGCTAAAGCCCCATAAGGCAACGGAAGTTTTTCTCGCGGCAGCAGGCTCCCTGCAATTACCGCGCAATGATGATTTTAACGGCCCCCGTCAGGAAGGCTACGGGGTCTATCATGTGACGCAAAAAAACGGGCAGAGATTTTCGGCGGCCAAAGCCTATCT
The DNA here is from genome assembly GCA_026989615.1 of Parvularculaceae bacterium. GTDB lineage: Bacteria > Pseudomonadota > Alphaproteobacteria > Caulobacterales > Parvularculaceae > S012-90. The sequence goes on from JALSJA010000292.1 coordinate 4,022, forward strand.
TGATCCGGCGCGGGGGCGGAAAAATCTGACCATCATTACAGAGGCGCTGGCGGAAAAAATATTGTTTGATGGCAAAAAGGCGATTGGGGCGAAGGTTAATATTAAAGGAAAGCCAGCTTCTATTATGGCCGCGCGGGGTGTCATTCTAAGCGCCGGGGCTTTTCAATCGCCGCAGCTTTTGATGTTGTCCGGCATTGGTCCGGCAAACCATTTGCGTGAGAAGAATATAGATGTCCTCCACGATCTTTCCGGGGTTGGTGAAAATCTGCAGGATCATATCGACCATGTGATTTCCTATAAATCACCGATGAAGGAAACTATCGGTATTTCCTTTGCGGGGATTGCCAATATATTCAAGGGCATTCGTGAATATCGGCGGCATAAAACGGGGATGGTGACCAGCAATATAGCCGAGGCCGGAGCATTTTTGCGATCTGACCCTTCCTTGCCACAGCCGGATATACAGCTGCATTTTTGTATCGGTATTGTCGATGATCATGGGCGCAAGAAAGGCCTCGGCCACGGCTTTTCCTCCCATGCCTGTATATTGCGGCCCAAATCGCGCGGGCGTGTGACATTGCAGGATGACAATCCGGCTTCTGCGCCTTTGATTGATCCTAATTTTCTTGCGGCGGAAGAGGATTTGCGCGATCTGGTCAAGGCCTATCATATCAATCGCCGGCTCATGGAGAGCGATGTATTTGCGCCTATTCGCGGGCAGGCCATGTATTTATCGCCGGATGCAGGCGAGGAAGCAATCATCGAAGATATTCGCAATCGCGCTGATACGATTTATCACCCTGTGGGCACTTGCAAAATGGGTGAGGGGGCGGATTGTGTTGTTTCCTCGGAATTGAAAGTGCATGGCATGGAGGGGCTTTATGTTGTCGATTCTTCCATCATGCCCAATCTCATTTCCGGCAACACCAATGCGCCAACCATTATGATCGCTGAGCGAGCAGCCAATTTTATCTTGGACGCACAGGCGGTTTAATAATGATCCGAACGAGGGCTGCGGGCATATAGCTTGGCAGAGTAGAGGGAATTGGATGGCCGAGACAGGTTCGAGACTAAAAACGGGTGTGGCGCTCGCCTATTCGATTGGTCAGGTTACGGTTAACGCCAAGGATTTCCTGTTTCTCTATTTCTTTTTGTTCTTCTTTAACTCGGTGTTGGGGGTCTCGGCCCTGTTGGTGGGGGTGGTTAATGTGTTGGCGCTTATTGCCGATGCGCTAAGCGACCCGGTGATGGGGGCAATTTCGGACAATTATCGATCTAAGAAATGGGGGCGACGGCATTTTTTCATGGCGCTTGCAGCGTTGCCATTGGGTTTTGGTATTTGGGCCTTGTTTTCGCCACCCGCATTACTGGGCGGGCTTTGGTTAGTGGTGTGGATGGCCTTTTTCGCGATATTTGTTCGCCTCGCCCTGACCGTGTTTTTTGTTCCCTATGTGGCGCTCAATGCGGAGTTAACACCGGATTATGACCAGCGCACGAGCTTGACAACCTTACGCACCATATTTGGGAATGGGGCATCGGTGTTGATTGGAGCGGCCGTATTTCTGGTATTCCTTGCCGATAGCCCGGATTTTCCTGATGGCCGGTTTAATCCGCAAGGCTATTCTCAGGCGGCCCTAATGTCGGGCATTATCGCTATTGTCGCTGTTTGGGTAACCGTTCGCGGGACATGGGGGGAAATACCCCGCTTGCAGACCCATTCTCTCACCCATGGGCGCAAATGGTGGCAAGGCTATGGGGAATTTTTACGGGCGTTCAAAAGCCTACCCTATCGCAGCCTGACCATAGGGTTTACCTTTTTCTCGATCATGGCTGGATTTGCCACCGCGCTTTCCACCTATTTATTGCAGTATTTTTGGGGTTTTGATCAGGCGCAATCACAAGCTGTGTTACTGGTGCTGGGAATTGGAATCATTCCCGGCGCGATTTATACGGGGATTATGTCGCGCGCCTATGACAAACGGGCAACGATGTTGGTCTCTACCGCACTCTATGTTCTGATTTATACAGTACCAATTTTGGCACGCCTCATGGGCTGGATGCCGGAAAACGGCACGCCGGCCTTGTTCTGGTCGATCATAGGCATTTATTTAATAGGCCAGACATTCGCCGTAAGTATCGTTATCTTGTCGGAATCCATGATGTCCGATGTCGCCGACGAATATGCACTCGACACCGGCGAGCGTGAAGAAGGTATTTTATTTGCCGGAATTTCCTTGGCGCGAAAACTATCCTTCGGACTGGGGGGGCTATTGGCATCCATATTGTTGTTTTTGGTAAAATTTCCCGTGCAAACCGAAGCCAAAGATGTGGACCCATCGGTTTTGTTCAATTTTGGAGCTTTATTTGCCCCTACCATTGGTGTTTTGCTATTGGGAGCTTTTGCCTTTTTCGCCGGTTATCCTGTGACACGGGCGCGCCATCAGGAAACCATTAAAAAATTACGCCTTTCCCAATCTCGCCAAACCCAAGAGATAAAAAATTAAGACGCGGCGTTTGCGCTATTGCATGGTCAAGATGACCTTACCAATGGCACGGCGCTCGGCTAATTCGTCAAAAGCTGTAACAAAATCCTGCAAGGGGTAGCGGTTACTGATTTGCGGCTTGATTTTACCCTGCTCGAAAAGCTCCATCAGCTTTGCCATATTGGCAAAATGTGTTTTCGGGTCGCGCATGGTCCACGCCCCCCAGAACACGCCGCGAATATCGGCGCTTTTCAGCAAAGTGAGATTGAGCGGAATTTTAGGGATTTCCCCGCCAGCAAAGCCAATCACCAGAAACCGCCCGCCCCAGCCAAGGGCGCGCATGGCGGGTTCGGCAAATTTATCGCCCACGGGGTCAAACACCACATCAACCCCGCCACCGGATAATTCTTTGGCCCGGGACTTCAAATCTTCTTGCGCATAATTGATAACATGCTTTGCACCACGGTCTTTAGCGGCGGCGCATTTTTCATCTGTGCTGGCGGCGGCAATAATCTCCGCCCCCATGGCCCTGCCAAGCTCGATAGCCGCAAGACCAACCCCGCCCGCAGCGCCAAGGACCAGAAGTTTCTCGCCCTGTTGCAGATTGGCCCTCTGGTCGAGGGCATGTAGCGCCGTGCCATAGGTAATGGTCAGTGCTGCCCCTTCGGCAAAATCCATATTTTGGGATAAGGGAAAACAGGTCATTTCCGGGGCCACCACCTGCTCGGCAAAAGCGCCCGTGGGCACCACGCATAAAACCCGCTCACCAATTTTGCGGGTTTTGACGCCCTCGCCCAATTCGGTAATCACTCCGGCGCACTCGGCCCCGGCGATAAAGGGAAAGGGTGGCTTCATCTGATATTTGCCTTCGACCATTAAAAGGTCAGGAAAATTTATCCCGGCAGCGTGGATATCGATGCGCACATGGCCGGGGGCGATGGCTGGGGCATCCACCTCTTCCACGGCGTGTTCGCGGTAAGGTTTGAAGGCGTGACAGGTGAGGGCTTTCATGGGCGATTCCTTTTTCCTGATTGTGCCGTGAATTGGCCCATGGGTCACGAGGGGATTGCAGTTCAAAAATATTTGGTCAAAGCGATGGGATGGCGGGACTGCATTAAGTTTGAGACATTGCGTGCATGAATGGCTAATGTGAGGCGAAAAATCAAAGGAGAACCCCCATGCGTGAAGCCGTCATTGTCTCAACCGCCCGCACCCCCATTGGTAAAGCCTATCGCGGGGCGTTTAACGCGACCCCCAGCCCGACCCTCGCCGGTCATGTGATTGCCGAAGCGGTCAAACGGGCAAAATTGGAAGGCAGCGAAGTGGAAGATGTCATCATCGGCGCGGCCCTGCAACAGGGGGTGCAGCACACCATCGCCCGCAACGCGGTATTGCGCGCCGGGCTGCCGGTAGAAGTGGCAGGAATGAGTGTGGATCGCCAATGCGCTTCGGGCATGATGGCCATAGGCGTTGCCGCCAAGCAGATCATTGCCGATGGTCAGCAGATTGCCATTGGCGGCGGTGTTGAAAGTGTCTCCATGGTGCAAACCCCGCAAATGCGGGTCGAGCCAGACCCGGCTTTGGTGGAGATGCACCCCAATGCCTATATCCAGATGATCGATACGGCGGAAATTGTCGCCAAGCGCTATGGGGTTTCCCGCGAGGCACAAGATCAATATGCGCTGCAATCCCAGCAACGCACAGCGGCGGCGCAAGCGGCTGGAAAATTTGACGACGAGATCGTGCCCTTGCCCTCCGTAATGCTGAAAAAGGACAAAGAGAGTGGCGAGATTTCCAAACATGACGTGACGCTGGAAAAGGATGAGGGCAACCGCCCGTCCACGACTTTGGAGGGCTTGCAAGGCTTGCAGCCTGTGCGTGGGGAGGATGCGGTGATTACCGCCGGCAATGCCTCGCAGCTTTCGGACGGGGCTTCGGCGGCGGTGCTGATGGAAGCGGGCGAGGCGGCAAAACGCGGTCTTTCACCCCTTGGTATTTATCGCGGCATTGCCGTTGCCGGGTTGGAGCCGGAAGAAATGGGCATCGGGCCGGTTTTTGCGGTGCCAAAACTGCTGGAAAAGAACGGCCTTAAAATGGACGATATAGGCTTGTGGGAATTGAACGAGGCCTTTGCGGTGCAGGTGATCTATTGCCGTGATAAGCTTGGTATTCCCGACGAAACCCTGAACGTCAATGGCGGCGCGATTTCCGTGGGCCACCCCTATGGCATGTCCGGCGCGCGCATGGTTGGTCATGCGCTGATAGAGGGCAAAAGACGCGGCGTAAAATATGTGGTCTGCACCATGTGCGTGGGCGGCGGCATGGGCGCCGCGGGCCTGTTCGAGGTGGCGTGAGTTACCCCCGCAAAAATTCCAATTTTTCATCCATCATGCTCGGGGTGATCTCCAGAATTTCTGCGCTGACCACATTTTCGGCAACGAACGGGTCTTGATTGACGCGGGCCTGCAAATCGTGGCGGGAAATATTGTGGGCCATCACTGCGCCGCCCTGATTGGGTTGCAGGCTTCCGGCCATCAGGAACACGCCTTCATCAAAGCCCTGTTTAATCCATGCTTTGTGGCCGTCCATAAACTGTCCGGCATTGGCTTTATTGGCGGCGAACTTTAGCAGAATGATGAACATGGGGGGCTCCGTTGCTGGTTCGGATCGATAT
>JALSJA010000293.1 GCA_026989615.1 Parvularculaceae bacterium
TCCATCAGTGACCACATTCGATCAGTGATCACAAAGCGCGACTCATTCATCAAAACCTCCTATAAAAGGAAGCTTGAATCACAGTTCATCCAATTTGTGAATCCTGATACTCAACAAACCCTAGAGCACTTCTGCGAAAAGTGGGTCCTTCGACAAGCTCAGGATGAGACCGGTTTTCGGATAAGAAGTGCTAAAAAACAAAGACTTAGAGCCCGGTTTTGATTCCATCAAAACGAAAAAGGCTCTAATCCCGCTTGCGGGAAAAGCCGAGAAATACCACGACCAGCGTCAGCGCCAAGCCATACCATGTCAGCGCATATTCCAGGTGACGATTGGTGAGATTGACAAGGGTCTCGGCAGGGCGCAAGGCCGATCCTTCTGCCCCATCAGCATCAATCCAGACCAATGGCGTGTCTGTATCATTCACCTGATTAAACGCGGCAATATCGCGCTCATACCAGATCCTGCCTTCTATGTCCGGTTCGGGCGTAAACATGCTGGCAAGTTTTGGCCGCCCCTGCCAGAGACGCAAAACGCCCGTAACCTCTTTTGGCAGGGATGCCAGCGCCATATCTGTTGGCGGCTCCATACCGGCGGCAAAGCCGCGATTGATATAAACCCAATCACCTGCTGTCTCTTGAAGCTTCAAGGGCGTGAAAACAAAATATCCCGCCTGCCCATCCATCATGCCAAAGACATAAATCTCTTTTTCAGGCTCATATTCGCCCGTGGCCACCACATTGGTAAACCCCATATCTTCACCATGGCGCATATCTTCCATGGCAAGAGAATATGCCATAGGGGGCGCATCCATACGCGCTTCTATTTTGGCAATAAGCTCCTGCTTCCATTGCAGACGCTGTATCTGCCATGTGCCGAGAGACAGGAGAATGGCAAGACCAATCAAAGCCGCCACGCTTGGCCCCAAACGAAAATGAAAACCACCAAGATTCATCTAGCCATCTTCCCCGCGATCAAGATGCCCCTCGGCCGCCTGCTCGGCATATTGCTGGGCCACCATAATCGCTTTTAGGGGCCGGATCATAATTGCAATCAACACAATGGCCAGACCGACAGACAGGCCCAGCACCATCCAGATCGGCACATGCAGAACAAGCTGCAATATCATTGCCGCAACCACACTTAAAAACCCGACGATGAAAATCATGAACACCGCCGGTCCATCACCGCTATCGGCCTTGCTGTAATCCAATGCACAGGCCGGGCATTGCTGTCTCAAGGTCAAAAAGCCCTGATATAACGCCCCCTCCCCGCAACGTGGGCATTTACAGGCCATGCCGGTTTTCAGGGGCGATAAAGCTGGATAATCCGTCACGAAAACAAAACCTTCCCTGTCTTTTTTCACCAAAAAGCGCGCCGCAAATTTCGCAGCGCGCTTTTAAAAATATTTTTAATACGCTGCCTTCGCCAATATTAGAGCCCAGTTTTGACTGAATTAAAACCGGCCTCATCCTGAGCTTGTCGAAGGACCCACTTTTCGCAGAAGTGCTCTAGCCGAAAACACCCTCATTGCCTGCAACATAGATCGAGGCAAACAGGAACAGCCAGACCACATCAACAAAGTGCCAATACCAGGCAGCAGCCTCAAAACCGAAATGGCGCTCCGGCGTGAAATGTCCGGCAAGCCCCCGGAACAGGCAGACAATCAGGAATATCGTACCGATAATCACATGAACGCCATGGAACCCGGTGGCCATGAAGAAAGAGCCACCATAGAGGCTGGCCTTATAGGTGAACATGCGCTCCACATCATCACCAAAGCCGTAAAGCAGAACCTCGTTATATTCCACATATTGCAGGAAGGTGAAGAAAATGCCGAGCAGAATGGTCAGCACCAATCCGGTAATAAAGCCTTTTTGATCATTTTTGGTCAGGGCATAATGGGACCATGTAATGGTTGTCCCGGACAGCAACAAAATAAGCGTGTTGATAAGGGGCAAATGCCATGGGTCAAGCACTTCAACCCCGGCCGGTGGCCACATGCCGCCGGTAATGTGCTGGCGGGAATCATTCATCAGATAGGCCGGCAACCCGTCGGCATTGAGCATTTGCGTGCCATCGGTCAAAATGATCGGGTCACCAGCACCGGGAAAAAGTGCTGCGCCAAAAAAGGCCCAGAACCACGCCACAAAAAACATAACTTCCGAAGCGATGAACAGGATCATGCCATAGCGAAGACCAATGCGCACAACCGGCGCTGTGTTTTCCCCGGCCAGACTTTCCTTGACCACATCGCGCCACCAGCCGGCCATGGTGATGAGCAATACGGCAAAACCTGTAAGAAACAGCCATGGACCGCTAATGCCAAACAAGCCGCCATCGCCAGAATGGCTCCAGGCCACCGCGCCAATGGCGGTCATGCCCGCACCGATAGAGCCAATTAATGGCCATGGACTTGGATTTACCAGATGATAATCGTGTTGCACAGCGCCTGCCATGATCGTTCCTCGTCTATGTTGCTTTTGCGAAAACTATTGCTTTCGCGTTTCACCCGCATGTTTAGCGCGGGTCCCTTTGATTTCAAAGACCAAATTGCTATTTGACCCGTTTTTGGGGGGCTAATTACCCCCTTGTGCTTCCGGTTTTGCCCCCCCAATCGCGGCCTCCTTATCCAGAGCCGCATAATATTCCGCCTCGGCCGCCTCATTGCGGGCAAAGCTGTAGGAAATGGTTATGGTGGTGACATCATCCAGATTGCGATCATTGACGATATCCGGATCGATGAAAAAGGTCATGGGCAATTCGGCCTTTTCCCCCGGCGCCAGCACCTGCTCGGTGAAGCAAAAGCACTCGATCTTGCGAAAATAAAGTCCAGCCTTATTGGGCACCACATTATAGGTCGCGGTGCCGATAATCAGCTCATCAGACAGATTCTCGGCGGTGTAATAGGCCAGTGCACTCTGACCGATTTTGATCTCTTCAGAAATTTGCCCGGGTTTGAACTTCCATGGCAGGCCCGGCGCTGTCGAGCTGTCAAAGCGGACCGTGATTTTGCGATCCAGCACCACATCAGAGGCAAATTCGGCGCGCTGCGTCGTACCACCAAAGCCTGTAACCTGACAAAAAATGCGATAAAGCGGCACGGCAGCAAAAGACATGCCGACCATGCCAGCGACAATCAGGCCAACCGTCAGGGCCGTTTTGCCATTTTTGGAAAGTTTCATCGAACCGCCTCCGCCATACGCAACATGGATATAGCATAAACCAGAAACAAAAAGGCAATAATCCCAAAGGCCAGAGCAAAATTCCGCCTGCGGCGGGCCTTTTCCTCTTCCGGGGTCAAGGCTTGCGTCTCGCCTGTGGGCACACCATGGCCCGCAGCAAAGAAATCATCTTGCGGTTTGGCCGCTTGCGCGCGGTTAGAATCGAGGCTCCCCTCTTCAGCCTTGTCTGTTTTTGCACTTTCAGTTTTTTTATCGACCTCGGTCATGATTTAAACCTTTCACAAATGCAGCCCGGCCCAATGCTCCATGAGCAGGGCGGCAAAAAGGGAAGACAGATAGAGCAAGGAAAAGCCAAACAGACGACCGGCGGCTTTGTCCGTTGGCGCGCCTTCCGGTTGACGCAACAGGAACAAGGCCCGCCACACAAACCAGATGCCCATCAGCACCGCTACGGCCCCATAGCCCCAGCCCGCCATATCGAAAAACACCGGCAAAACGCCAATCGGCGCCAATAAAAGAGAATAGGCCAATATCTGCTTTTTGGTCGAGACAAGCCCCTGCACATTGGGCATCATCGGAATGCCGGCCGCTTCATAATCCCCGACTTTATAAATCGACAGGGCCCAGAAATGCGGCGGTGTCCAGACAAAGATGATGGCGAATAAAGCCCAGGCTTCCAGCGGCGCTGTGCCGGTAGCCGCCGCCCAGCCAACCACCGGCGGCAAAGCACCCGCCGCACCGCCAATGACAATATTTTGCGGTGTCGCGCGTTTCAAAAACATCGAATAGATGACGGCATAGAAAAATATCGTAAATGCCAGCAAGCCTGCGGCAAGATAGTTTGCCGCCAGCGCCAGAATGATAACCGCAAAACAGGACAGGAACAGCCCGAAGCCGAAAGCCTCGGCACGCGGCACTTTGCCCGCAGGGATGGGCCGCGATTTGGTCCGGCTCATAATGGCGTCAATATCGGCATCCCACCACATATTCAGCGCCCCCGAAGCCCCCGCCCCGACGGCTATGGCCAGAAGCGATATAAGCGCCAATGGCCAATTCGTAATCGGGCCCGGCGCGGCCACCATGCCAACCAGCGCAGTGAAAATAACCAGCGACATCACCCGCGGCTTTAGCAGCGCCAGATAATCTCTCGTGCCCCCAAGGGCAGAATTTCCCGCCTTCGGTTCCGAAGAATTACCGGATGAAATTTGATCAGACATCATAACAGAGCCTAGCGTTGGCTTTCTTTGCGAACTTTCGTGTTTGGTCTTGGCAGGAAGCACAAAAACGGGCGAGAGACAAAGTCCCCCGCCCGTCCCCTATGATATTTGCCGTCCATTTATTTGATTTTCGGCAATTCGTTAAATGAGTGGAATGGCGGCGGCGATGGCAATGTCCATTCCAATGTCGTTGCGCCTTCCCCCCAAGGATTGGCCACACCTTTGCGCCGTTGCAGCACCGAGGCAGCAATACCCACAAAGAAGGCCAGAACCCCAAGGAGTGTAATCAGGTAACCCCATGTGGAGACATGATTCCACAAGGAAAAGGCTTCATTATAATCCACATAGCGCCGTGGCATGCCTTGCAGGCCGAGGAAATGCTGCGGCATGAAAATGATATTGACGCCAATAAACATCAGCCAGAAATGCGCGCCGGCGAAAAAGACATTATATTTGATGCCATACATTTTTTCGAACCAGTAATACCAGGCGGCAAAAATCGCAAATACCGCACCCAGCGACAACACATAGTGGAAATGCGCCACCACATAATAGGTGTCATGCAGGGCATGATCGATACCGGCATTGGCCAGCACCACGCCGGTCACACCGCCAATGGTAAACAGGAAGATAAAACCAATCGCCCACAACATCGGGATTTTAAACTCGACCGAGCCGCCCCACATGGTCGCAATCCATGAGAACACTTTAATCCCGGTGGGCACCGCAATCACCAGAGTTGCAGCCGTGAAATAGGCCTTCATATTGACCGACATCCCCACCGTATACATGTGGTGCGCCCAAACGATAAAGCCGACAAACCCGATCGCCACCATGGCATAGGCCATGCCGAGATAGCCAAAGATCGGTTTTTTCGAAAAGGTCGAGACGATGTGGGAGATAACACCAAATCCCGGCAGGATGAGAATATAAACTTCCGGGTGACCAAAGAACCAAAACAGATGCTGGTACAGGATCGGATCGCCACCGGCGGTCCAGTCAAAAAACGCTGTATTGAACATGCGGTCCGTCAGCAACATGGTAATGCCCCCAGCCAGAACCGGCAAAGACAAGACCAGCAAAAAGGCTGTGATCAGAACGGACCACGCAAAAAGCGGCATTTTATGCAGGGTCATACCCGGTGCACGCATATTGAATATGGTGGTGATGAAATTGATCGCCCCAAGGATTGAGGACGCCCCCGCCAAATGCAGTGACAGGATGAGCAAATCCATACTCGGTCCGGTTATATTTTCCGTCGAGAGCGGCGGATAAAGCACCCATCCCCCGCCAAAGCCCAATTGCTCCCCATAGCCGGGCGCAAAATAGGACAGGGTCAGCAGGAATGCCGAAGCGCCATAGAGCCAGAAGGAAATATTGTTCATCCGCGGAAAGGCCATATCCGGTGCACCAATCATCAGCGGCACAAACCAGTTACCAAATCCGCCAATCAGCGCCGGCATCACCATGAAGAAGATCATGATTAGCCCGTGATAGGTTATCAAAACATTGTAGAAGTTTTTCGCGGCATCAAGCTGTGCCGCCTCTGGCAGGTTCTGGTCCGTAAAGGAGGTCAGAAAAGTAACCCCCGGATCCATCAGTTCCATGCGAATAAGGCCCGACATGGCCCCGCCGATGACACCGGCAAGAATGGCAAACACCAGATAGAGTGTACCAATATCCTTGTGGTTGGTTGAGAAGAACCAACGGACGAAAAATGATGGCACATGGTCATCGTGATGTTCGGCGGTATTTGTTGCTGTTCCAGCCATTATCTAAACCCTCTAGATTTCCCGAATTACTGTGCGTTGTCCGCATTTGCGGCCAGTTTGATGGTGTTTGTATATTTGGGTTCAAGCCCCGCAAATTCGCGCTCGCTATCGACCCAGGCCTGATATTCCTCGCGCGAGACGACCTCCACGGCGATTGGCATGAAGGCGTGGTCCTTGCCACAAATTTCCGAGCATTGGCCATAGTAAACACCTTCGCGATTGGCCATGAACCAGGTTTCATTGATGCGCCCCGGCACAGCGTCAATCTTGATGCCAAATGCCGGCACGGCCCAGGAATGGATCACTTCACGCCCGTTGATCAAAATCCGCACGGTTTCGTTGACCGGCACGACAATACGCTTGGTGGGCTCGAACAGATAGAGGCTGGCATCGTCGAGATCCTCTTTTTTCTTGATGAGTGCATTAAACTCAAAATCGCCTTCATCGGGATAGGCATAACTCCAGCCCCACTGAAAGCCGGTCACTTTGATATTGATACTTGGCGCAACGACAATCTGGCTATTATCCGTGCCAAACAGGTCAAGGAACTTCTTGGCGCCAACGCGGCTACGCCCGGCAATGATTTCCAATTCTTCGCCTGCGGCCAAAGGTTCGTTCAACGCAATCGTCACTTCATCCGTTTTCAGCCCGGACAGTTTGAACTCTTTGTGATAGGCCAGTTCGCGGCGCTCCCCATTGCTGAGGACAAACACTTCAACATGGTCCTTGCTGGACAATCTGCGATGCTCGGAAAAATCATTGGCAATGACAAACTCCGTATCGCTTTTGCTGGTGAAGGTTTCTGCCAGTTCCGTTTCCTGCGCCAGATAGCGTTTGCCATCGGGGATCACATCGGCAGAAAATAAAAGCGGGAAAGAGAACACAGCCACGAAAAGGAGGATAAGGATTGGCACCCCGGTCCAGACAACCTCAACCAAAGTGTTGTGACTGAACTTTGCGGGTGTCGGATTGGCTCTGGAATTAAATTTGAAAATGACGATTAGCAATAGCACCATCACCAAAAGAGAAATGCCAATAACCACCGGCATCAAAACCCAGTTATGAAACTGGTGCACTTGCTCCATAAAGGGCGTGGCTGCTTCCTGCAGGCCAAGCCCGCCATCTACCGGCCCGCCATCTACCGGATTGGCAACGGCAAAACCCGTCCCCAGCATCAGCGCCAGCCCGACGGTCATAAGCCCACCGAATAGCCTTGCAGGCATTTTTTTCAAGATTGTTCCACCCGTCATGTGATTATCCATATGCTAATCGCCTGCTCCTCATTTCCGGGTTCTCCGATATCAATAAAGTATATTAGATTTATCTAATATACAAGAAGCCCCATCTTGATTGTCAGGCATGTGAATTGCCATCGAACGCCCCCTGTCTTTAGGGGCATTCAAGGGCAGATACACGGGTTTTTTTCGCTTTGGAAGGGTTAGGCGCCGATTTTTTGACCTTAGTCAATACAGAGCCGGTTCATGGCCCTATCCTTTGGCAGCCAGTTGCGAAATATTCGCGAAAACACGGCTTGCGAAATCGGCCCGAATGGACCACAGATGGGCCTATTATGAGCGATTCCCTTTTCTTCTCCCGCACCGGGCTTAGCCGCCGCCGCACGCAGAATATTCTCGACAATGCCCTTCGAGGCGCTGACGATGGAGAGCTGTTTCTTGAATATTCCCAGTCCGAGGCTTTCGTCTTTGACGACAATCGCCTGAAAAACGCGACCTATGATGTCTCGTCAGGCTTTGGCATGCGCGCCGTTCATGGGGAGACCACCGGCTTTGCCCATGCGTCGGAATTTTCTGAAACAGCCCTCACCCGTGCCGCCAATGCCATTCAGGCGGTGCGCACAGGCCAGTCTGGCCGCCTCGATCTTGGCCCCGCCAAAACCAATCTCAAGCTATATGGGGATGAAAACCCCCTTGATGAGGTGGATTTTGCGCAAAAAGTAAAATTGCTCGAAGCGATCAATGATTATGCCCGCTCCAAAGATGACCGCGTGCGTCAGGTCTCCTGCTCGTTGTCCGGGGAATGGGTCAGCGTCGAGATTATCCGCCCCGGCGGCGAGATTGTCCGCGATATCAGACCGCTGGTGCGTCTCAATGTCTCGGTTACCGCCGCAGATGGCTCCGCCCAAGAAACCGGATCCATGGGCGCAGGCGGGCGCGAGCCTTACGCCCGCTATCTCGAACCGGCCTTCTGGCAGGGACAGGTGGACGAAGCCCTGCGCCAGGCTCTCGTTAATCTCGAGGCCGAACCGGCCCCCGCTGGCGAAATGGAAGTTGTCCTCGGCAATGGCTGGACCGGTATCTTATTGCATGAAGCGGTCGGCCACGGCCTTGAAGGCGATTTCAACCGCAAACAGACCTCGGCCTTTGCCGGATTATTGGGCCAGCAGGTCGCCGCCAAGGGCGTGACCGTGGTTGATGACGGCACCCTGCCCGGCAGGCGCGGATCTTTGAGTGTTGATGATGAAGGCACGCCCACCAGCCGCAATGTGCTGATCGAGGACGGTATTTTGAAAGGCTATATGCAGGACCGGATGAATGCCCGTCTGATGGGGGTCAAAGCCACCGGCAATGGCAGGCGCGAATCCTACGAACATCAGCCCATGCCGCGCATGACCAACACATTCATGCTGGGCGGCGATCACAGCAAGGAAGAAATTATCGCCAGCGTCAAAGACGGCATTTACGCGGTCAATTTCTCCGGCGGTCAGGTGGATATCACCTCCGGCAAATTTGTTTTCAACTGCACCGAAGCCTATCGCGTGCAAAACGGCAAAGTGGGCGCGCCGCTTAAAAACGTGGCGCTCATCGGCAATGGCCCCAGCGTGCTCAACGAAGTCTCCATGATCGGCAATGATTTCGCATTAGACCCCGGCGTCGGCGTCTGCGGCAAAGCCGGCCAGGGCGTGCCCGTGGGTGTCGGCCAGCCAAGTTTGAAGATTGACAAGCTGACAGTTGGCGGCGCCGGCT
>JALSJA010000294.1 GCA_026989615.1 Parvularculaceae bacterium
CGTGCTGATCGCCCGCTCCATGGGGGTAAAACCCTCAATCACAATCGGGCATGCTGTGAGCGCGGTAAAAAAATCCGCCTCGGCCGGTGGCGGAAAATTCTCCCCCCGCAATAAAAACGCCTCGCGTAACAAAGCCGCTTTTGCCCCCGACAGGCCAAAGCGTTTGCGTAAAAAATTACCAAAGCTTTCCTTGCCACGAGGCTTTTGCAGGTGAGCGAGAATTTTCGCTTCCGGCCAATCGGGCAGGAAATTAACCCGAATTTGCGCAGAACCCTTCACCAGCGCATGGCGAAGGGCGGCACTCAACGCATAAATACCACCGCCCTCAAGCCCCTGTTCGGTCACCACCGCCTCCCCCCGCGAGACCCTGCCCTTGCAAGAAAATATCACATTTTTGATCGGCTCACCGGCAAAACGGCTTTTAAAAATATCCGACCACGAAACCCGCACCCCGACATTGCTGGCTGCAAAAGGCGCGATGGCAATTCCGCGTGCCGCCAAACCATCCGCCCACTGACCATCAGAGCCAAGGCGCGGCCAGCTCGCCCCGCCAAGGGCGAAGATCACCGCGTCCGCCGCAAAGGGGCGCACGCCTTCGGGCGTGTCAAACAACAAAGCCCCTGCTTCATCCCAACCGCGCCAAATATGGCGGGTGCGAAACTGCACCCCGCCCTCGTCAAGGCGCGCCAGCCAGCGCCGCAACAAAGGCGATGCTTTCCATTGTTTGGGAAAGATCAGACCGGAAGACCCTATCACCGCTTTGCTGCCAAGGGCTTCCATCCAAGATATAATCTTGGCCGGCGGGAAAGCTTCAATAAACCCCCGCAAGACTTTTTCATCCCGCCCATAGCGCGCCAGAAAGGAAGGCAAATCCCCCGCATGGGTGATGTTAAGCCCGGACTTTCCAGCCATCAAAAACTTGCGCCCCAAAGAGGGCTTGGCCTCAAAAACATGAATATCAAGCCCCGGCGAAGCCGCCCGCGCTGCCTCTGCCGCCATCAGCCCTGCGGGTCCGCCGCCAATAATCGCCAATCCTGCCATCCACCCCCTTTGCCACGAAACAGCCCAAAATACAAAACCACAAGACGGGTTGCGCCTTGTGGTTCCGGGGAAAGCCAAACAGCTTTAAAGTTTACTGGTCTTTTTTGTGCTTGCCATGCCGGCATTGTTTTGCCGCTTCCATTTCCTCGGCAGAAATCATGCCATCGCCATTGGTGTCAATTTTGGCGACACGCGGATGATCTTTGGCGACAAACTCATCACGGGATATCTCCCCGTCACCATTACCATCCATAGCCGCAAGCTTTTGCGTCCGGCGTTCCTGCATTTTCTCTTTGCGTTTTTGCATTTTCGCTTCACGGGCGGCGGCCATTTCCGCTTCGCTCAAAACACCATCGCCATTTTCGTCCATGGCATCAAAACGCTCGGCCCGGTGGGCTTGGCGCTCTTCGGCAGAAATCGCGCCATCACCATTGGTGTCAATCCCGGCCATTTTATCGCCAGAGCCTGCAAAGGCACTTACACCAAATGCTGGAGCACTCATCAGAGCCACGGCTAATATCAGGTTTCTACGCATCATAATTTTCCTTTTCATTGATGGGCTGCGCAAGGGGCCCCTTGCACCACCTGACTAAAACGCGGGGCGCGGCTTGTTTCCGTTCCGGCTTAAGGAGATTTAATAAAATAGGAGGACAGGCGGCGCGATTGGCTATAATCTCATGGATTCCAACAGCCAATAAGTCCCATTCAGGGTGAAAATAGCCAAAACCATGCGCAAACTCGCCAGTGAAATCCTGTCCTTCTGGTTTGAGGAATTAAGCCCCAAACAGCATTTTGTGAAAGATGATGCCATTGACGCGGCCATCAAGGCGCGTTTTGCGGCGCAAATCCCCCGCGCCGCTGCCGGTGGGTTTGATGACTGGCAAGAGGACTGTAAAAGCGCCCTTGCTCTGGTGATTTTGCTCGACCAGTTCCCGCGCAATGCCTTTCGCAACACGCCGCAATCCTTTGCCTATGATTGCGCCGCCCTGGCGCGCGCCCGCGAGATGGTGCGCAAACAACAGGACATGGCCTTACAGCTAGACCAGCGCGCTTTTGTCTACATGCCCTATATGCATGCCGAAAACCTCGCCGCGCAGGAAGCCTGTATTCAACTATTTTCAGAAAACTGCCCGCGCAAGGACAATATCCGCTTTGCCATCATCCACCGCGACATCATAAGAGATCATGGCCGTTTCCCCCACCGCAACGAGATTTTAGGGCGCATCTCTACCAAGGCAGAACTGGCATTTCTAAAAAGCGATGGCTTTAAGGGGTGAGTTTTTTCAAAGACCTAATCCCCGCCTGAAGCGGCCATGCTATATTGCAAAAGAAAAGTTCAGGTTTTCACATTGAAGAATCAAACAAGCCCGACCGGGCGTCGGCGCCCATGCGCCGCGCTCGCTGCCCCGCCCGAAGGGCGGGAATGGCAGTGAGCGTCATCAGAAAAATGCCCGCTTACGCTGCCAAAGGCAGCTATAGCGGGTAGCGAAAAGATGGTGGGCGGTACAAGGTTCGAACTTGTGACCCCTACGATGTCAACGTAGTGCTCTACCACTGAGCTAACCGCCCGTCCTGTCATTCCCAGCGCCTTGAAAGCCCTGAAATATGAGAGGGGTTGATTACCCCTGCATCCTCGCCTTGGCAAGATTTATATTGAAATTATTGTTTTACGCCTAGAGCGTTTCCAGGATAAGTGGGTACCGGTTATCCATCCGGAAACGCGTCAAAAGAGCCCGGTTTTGATTGGTATCAAAACCGGAAAGGCTCTGGTAGGGCCGCAAGCGCGGCCCCGGCGACCCATGTCGCCGCCCCGCCGGAGAGGCCACGCGAAGCGTGGAACAGCCCCGCGCGGCAGATTATGCCGCGATCATGCGATCGACTTCATCGACCAGATCGCGCAGATGGAATGGTTTGGAGAGAACTTTGGCATCTTTTGGTGCCTGATTGGCCGGA
Source organism: Parvularculaceae bacterium (assembly GCA_026989615.1). GTDB lineage: Bacteria > Pseudomonadota > Alphaproteobacteria > Caulobacterales > Parvularculaceae > S012-90. The sequence goes on from JALSJA010000294.1 coordinate 2,995, forward strand.
TTCAAGGCCACAGCCGCAAAACCGGTGATAAACATGATTTTCATTTCCGGATCGATTTCCGAGGCCCGCCGCGCCAGTTCGATGCCATCCATGACCGGCATCACAATATCGGTCAGCAACAGGTCAAATTCGCGTAATTGTAATTCTGTCAGCGCCTCATCCCCTTGCGCTGCGTCGACCACAACATGGCCAGCCTTTTCCAGCGCCTTTTTCAGGAAGCCCCGCATGCTGTCATCATCTTCTGCCAGTAGAATTGCCGCCATTGTCCCAAGACCTTTTCTTTTTATCGCTATGGTGGGCAGGGCCTAACATCAAAACCCCTAATCAACCCTAACACCTTTCCGGTTCCGGTTAATACTCTTTTAACACGGACGCTCTCACCCTCGAATAGCAGGCTTTGCCACGCTTTTTCTATAGGCTTTCCAGCCTAGAAGATAAAAGTTAAGGTCTGACAAAGCTTCGCAAATAGGGCCATAAAAGGCGAGAAACCATGAAAGACCGGACCGATAAGAGCAAGGATGCAGGCAGCGGGGGCATAGCCCTCATCGCCGAGGCCCCCTTTGCCCCGGTGGAGGTGCTGGAGCCAGCCCGATGGTCAGTGCCTTTCATCTTTGCCTCGCCCCATTCCGGAAGGCGCTATCCTGCTGATCTGTTTGAAAAATCCTGCCTGTCTCTGGCGCGCATGCGGGCTTCTGAAGACGCCTATGTGGACTTGCTGATTGATGATATTCCAAGCCTTGGCGCACCGGTGCTCAAAGCCCTGTTCCCGCGTCTGGTGCTGGATGTGAACCGGTCTTCCAGTGAACTCGACCCGCTAATGTTTTCCGGCAAATTGCCCCCCGGCGCCGAAACCAGATCCAGCCGGGTCTTGGCCGGATTTGGGGTTATTCCCCGTCTGGGGGCCGAGGGCCGGGAAATTTACCGGCGCCGCCTCGATCTGGCCGAGGCCCAGAACCGCCTTGATCTATATTATCGCCCCTATCATCAGGCCTTGCGCGATCTTATTGCCGAATCGCAAAAGCGCTTTGGTTGCGCCATTTTGATTGATTGCCATTCCATGCCCTCGACCATGCCGGCAACAATGATAGGCGCGTCGATCAGAAACCCTTCATCGAAAGCGGTTGATATTGTTCTGGGCGATCGTTTTGGCCATTCCTGCGCCAATGGGCTGACGGGGCTTGCCGAACGGTTATTTGCAGATGCTGGCTATACGGTGACCCGCAATCACCCCTATGCAGGGGGATATGTGGCCCATTCCTATGGTAAGCCTTTGAAAGGCGTGCATGTTTTGCAGATAGAAATGTCCCGCCGCCTATATATGGATGAGCGACGCATCACCAGACATAAGGGATTTGAGGATTTACGCCATAATCTTAAGTCTATTTTTGCTACTTTGACAGCTATTACGCCAGAAGCTCTCCGACCCAACCTGGCAGCTGAATAGGTATTTACCCGCTTCTGCAGTTCTGTTTGTGGACCCAAAAAAGAAGCCGTGGCTGGGGGAGCCACGGCTTCAAGTCAATAGGGAGGAAACGCCCTGTATTTTAGGGCAAACAGCATTGCTGTCATGAGTTCAGATAATGCACTCCAGCATGAAGATCAAGCCCAATTTTGCACCGCAACATGAAATTTTGTAAAGAAGGCAAAAAACAGCGACTTTTCTGGAAATATTCCACCTGCCGGACCGCCCTAGAGACTTCCCGAAAAGTGGGAACCGGTTTTCGGGAAGTGCTCTAGCGCCCAAGGATTTGCAACGTCCTGATTTTAATGAAAATTGATACTTTCAATCCCGCTACAAGCCTGCCTATATTCCGAGCGAAACTGTTCACAATCTTGCGAAACGAGAGCCAAGTGACCAAACAAACGACCGATCAGGACGTATCCAAGGCAAAACCCGGCCGATTGCGGCGCTTAGGCGCCAGCATGCGCAATCTGACCAAACCCAAGCAGCAATTTACTATGCCAAATTCTCAATCCAATCTGAAAATTGTCATCGCTACCGACGCGTGGAAACCCCAGCTCAATGGCGTGGTGACAACCCTCGACACGCTGGGGCGTATTTTGACCGATGCCGGTAATGAGGTTTTGTATATTACCCCCAATGATTTTCACGCCATGCCAATGCCGACCTATCCGGAAATTCAGCTCTCGCTATTTCCCAATCGTAAAGTGGCAAAAATGCTGAATGAATTTCAGCCCGATGCGATTCATATTGCAACCGAAGGGCCGATAGGGCGCGCAACGCGGCGCTTTTGCCGACGGCGCGATTATCCTTTCACGACTTCCTTCCACACCCGCTTTGCCGAATATATCAATGAGCGGATTAAAGTGCCGGTGGAATGGGGGTATAATTTCTTGCGCGACTTCCACAAATATAGCGATGCCCTGATGGTCGCGACACCGGGATTGATGGAGGAGCTAAGCGAGCGCGGCTTTACCAATATGAAATTATGGGAGCGCGGGGTTGATACCGAAGTTTTCCGGCCTATGCCCTCAGATGTCATGGCCGATCTGCCGCGGCCAATATCCTTATATGTGGGACGCATTGCGGTTGAAAAAACCCTTGAGGATTTTCTCGACCTTGATTTACCCGGCACCAAAGTCATTGTTGGCGCAGGACCACAGGAAGAGGAATTGCGGGCAAAATACAAAGATGTCCATTTTGCCGGTAAGAAATTTGGCGAAGACCTCGTAAAATATTATTCCGCTTCCGATGTTTTTGTGTTTCCTTCACGCACGGACACTTTTGGCCTCGTCAATGTTGAGGCTTTGGCCTGCGGTGTGCCGGTTGCGGCCTACCCCGTGCGCGGGCCTTTGGAGATACTTCAAGATGCCCCCAAGGGCTGCGGCGTTCTTCATGAGGATTTGAAAACAGCTATTATGACGGCGCTGGAAGAACGCGATGCCGAAGCCTGCATAAAGCACGCACAAAAATTTTCCTGGGTCGCAGGGGCCAAACAATTTGTCGCCAATCTGGCCGTGCCGGGGTTTGACGAAGAGTTTTGGCTGAAATCCGCCAAAATGTGGGAAGACCAGTTTCTTCCTTAAACATCCAAGGATTGAACTTCATGCAAAAATCTTTTTTTATCGCGCTGCTTTTTCTCGGCTCTTTATCGGCAACCTCCGGACTTGCCGCGCAAGAGCGCACCGGGAATGAAAATACCGGGCAAACGGCTCCGACCGCCGGAACAATGCCGGCCAAAACCCCAAGACAGCTTTTCATTGAAAACTGTAGCGCCGCCAATCCTGCGCCCAATGGCAGCGCACAATCGCCATCACCATCGTGCATATGTGAAGCCGATTTCCTTGCTTCCAATATGAAAGCCGAGCAATTTGCCATCGCTGCCGCGCTGGTGGCATTTGGTGATGATATGGAAGCGGTTAGCCAATTTGTCACCGATAAAATTGCCGACGGAACCTATTCAGCGCAGCTTTTTCTTGATACGGCCAATCGTCTCGAAGCGCTGGCCGAGCGCCTTGGCCGTGCCTGTGGCAATCTGCCCCTGTAAACAGTTTATTGTCATGCACTATATTGCGCCGGAAACTGCAAGGCGATGTCGCGTACGGCGCGTTTATCGATTTTACCGGTTCCCCCGCGCAATAGTTTTTGCGGCGAAACCCATATACGCTCCGGCACTTTGAATCCGGCCAAACCTTCACGCAAAAATTCTATCAATGCGGTCAGATCAAGATCAACGCCCTGTTTGGGGAAAATGGCCGCGCCAACAATTTCATTCAAACGATCATCCGGTACCGCAAAAACTGAAACTTCCGCAATGCCGGGGAATTTATAAATTGCGTTTTCAACCTCGAGACAGGAAATATTCTCGCCGCCGCGAATGATCAAATCCTTGACCCGGTCAACAATATATAAAAACCCTTCTTCATCGAATTTGCCAAGATCACCGGTGCGAAACCACCCATCTTCAGTCAGGGATCTGGCCGTCTCTTCCGGCATATTCAAATAGCCACGAAAATTGGCCGGCGACTTGATGACCACTTCGCCAACTTCCCCTATGGGCAAAGGCTTGTCATCCTCGCCCCAAATGGCAAATTCGCTGAGCGGCGGAATAACACGGCCTGCAGAGCCCGGACGTTTCACATAATCCATAAGCGCTATATGGCTACCAAGTGCATTGGTCTCGGTCAGGCCGTAGCCGGAACCGGGAACGATTTTGGGAAATTTATCAAATTGTTCCGCCACATGCTGTTCGGGCCTTTTGGCCCCGCCCGTTGTAATATCGACCATGCTGTCAAGCTCGCCCGGCTTTGCCAAGGCAACAAGCTCATGGGTCATGGTTGGTACGCCTGTAAAATTGGTTATCTTTTCTTTCTTGATCAAGCTCAGGGCCTTGTCCGCCTCCCAGCGATCCATCATCACCATGGTACGCCCCATGATAAAGGATAGCAGGACCAAGGAATGCGATGCGGTAACATGAAATAGAGGCAGTACCATCAATATTTTAGGATCATCAGGAATGAAATTGGTTTCCGGCCGCAAGGTCTTGATCACTTCTGATAGAAATGCCCAGGACAAAAGCGCCGAAATAGCCCCGCGATGGGTCAGCATAACGCCTTTTGGTTTTCCGGTACTACCCGATGTATAGAGGATGCAAAAATCCGAATCCGGATCAACCGGTGTTTTGGGCATGTCGCTGGTTTTAGCCCGACCAATGCATTTATCCCAATGGTCATCTGCGCCAGAAGCCTTTGAGCGAACGAGAATTGTTTTCAATCCCAGCGCCTCTTTTATTGGCTCAAGCAAACCCATGCGTTTTTCATCACAAAAAACAATTTGCGTACCGCTATCCTCCAGCGAATATTGCAGCTCTTCACTCTTCCACCAGGCATTGAGGGGCACCACAGTTGCACCAGTGGCAATAATGCCAAAATAGGCAATAATCCATTCCGGGTAATTGCGCATAGCAATAGCGACCCGTTTACCGGGGCCAATATCATGCTCCCGCATTAACACATCTGCAATTTGCGCCGAAGCTGCCCATGTTTCCGCTATGGTCATGCGCATATCGCCATGGACGATAAATTCGCGATCCGCGACCTTCATCATCGCCATAGACAAAAAGTCGCGCAAAGACAGGTTGGACGCGAGAAATACCCGTTCATACGCGATCCCGCGCACTTGCATGGGTTGTACGGCAAACAGCCCGCCGGCTTCGAGAAGTTGCTTGCCGACCGCTTGCAGCTCGGCAGAGGTTATAGAATCCATAAAATAAGCCCCGGAATAATACTATAGTGCAGGATAATCATATTCCCGTTTAAGGCGAGTTAATTATACAGGAAAGGGAAAATCGCATCACTTTTTGAAAGTTTGGCCCCGACCATGAACCAGAGCCTTGATTACCCCGTGCAGGGTCTGCACTTCGCTATCGGCAAACCCTGCCCGTTGCAGGGCAATGCGTAAATTGCGCTCCATGAGCGGGCGTTTTTCCGGCGGGTAGAAATATCCGGCATTTTCCAATTCCCGCACCAATCGATCAATCAGCACATTGATCGCTTCCATTCGGGCCGGGACAGCTTCCGGCCGGGTGGCAAAGCCTTGAACAGCCGTCCCTGCCCCGCCCCATTCATAAGCCATAAGAAGAACCGCCTGCGCCAGATTAAGCGAGGAAAACCCCGGATTGACCGGCACGGTCAATATTCCCTGCGCTTTGGCCACATCATCCCCATCAAGGCCGGAACGCTCGCCACCAAACAGGATCGCGCATGTCTGCCCCTCGCCGTCGATGCGCTGGCGCAAATCCTTGGCCGCCGCTTTTGGCTCGAAAACCGGCAAAAGAGCCTCGCGTGGGCGGGCAGTAGTGGCCAGCACATAATGGCAATCAGCCGTCGCCGCTTCGACGCTGTCAAAAACCCGCGCCCCATCGACCACAGGCGCCGCCCCGGAGGCCATCGCCACCGCCTGCGGGTTCGGCCAGCCATCGCGCGGACGCACCAGGCGCAGGCGGGTGAGGCCAAAATTCAGCATGGCACGGGCCGCAGCACCGATATTTTCGCCCATTTGCGGGTCTACCAATATGATTACCGGCCCCGGCCCGGACCCGATGGTTTTATTTTTTGCCATCAAAC
>JALSJA010000295.1 GCA_026989615.1 Parvularculaceae bacterium
ATATATCAACAGTCACCCGCTCCGGCAAAATGCCTACAATATCTTCAATCTCGGGCATCGGGGTCTTCACACTGCTGGACTGGCGCTGATTGTTCATTGGGCCTCATACTCTTTTCGGGCTATTTTTTGAAGTTAAAGACGCAAGCCCTGAATATCCCTCCATTGGCCTTAAAAGTCCCGTCAATTTAGCAGCCGCTCTGGCCGTGGCTTCAAGGCAACGCTTGCAATATTCCTTGTTGTTTCAACGCTTTGCCATTTGACACAAGCAAGCATGTTATCTATCTGCCACTTATAAAGTGATCCCAGCGACGCCCGCCCCTAAACGACCCCGCCACTCTGGGGTCAGATGGTTCAGACGGGTTTCCTCCCGATTAGAAGGAAATCAAGGCGCGGGATCGGCTTTCATTTTGCGATTAACGCATCGCTTGTTCCTGGCGGAAAGCGGCGCGTGGACCTCTTGAACTCCGCCCGAGGCTGCCCGAGGCTGATTGTAGCCTCGAAAACAGATAAACCAACAGCGTTTAACCACGGATAGAATATGACATTTGAAGAACTTGGTCTTGAACCAAAATTACTGCGCGCCATTATTGAATCTGGCTATGAAACCCCCACCCCCATTCAGGAAGCTGCCATACCCGATGCCATAAAGGGGCGCGATGTTCTGGGCATTGCCCAAACCGGTACCGGCAAAACCGCAAGCTTCACCCTACCCATGATCCACCGCCTGTCACAGGGGCGTGCCAAAGCCCGGATGCCACGTTCACTGGTGCTCGCTCCAACCCGCGAATTGGCGGCCCAAGTTGCCGAAAACTTTGAAAAATACGGCAAATATCACAAGCTGACCATGGCCCTGCTGATTGGCGGGGTCTCCTTTGCCGAACAGGATGCCAAGCTGACCCGCGGGGTCGATGTCTTGATCGCCACCCCCGGTCGCCTGCTGGATCACCATGAGCGCGGAAAATTGCTGTTAACCGGTGTCCAGATCATGGTGGTTGATGAGGCTGACCGGATGCTGGATATGGGCTTTATTCCCGATATTGAGCGGATTTTCAAACTGACCCCCTTCACCCGTCAGACTTTGTTTTTCTCGGCCACCATGCCGCCAGAGATTCAAAAACTGACCGACCAGTTTCTTTCCGCACCCTTGCGAATTGAAGTATCGCGCCCGGCCTCTGCAGCTCCAACCATTACCCAAAACATTATCCGCCTGCCTTCCGGCAATGACAAATTAAAGCGGGCAGCCCTGCGCCATCTTATTGAAACCTCCGGCGTAAAAAACGGGATTGTTTTCTGCAATCGCAAAAAGACCGTGGATATAGTGGCCAAAAGTCTGCAAAAACATGGCGCCAATGCCCGCCCCATTCATGGTGATTTGCCACAATCCTATCGTATGGAAACACTAGCCGGATTTCGCGAGGGCAAAATCGAATTGCTGATTGCGTCCGATGTCGCCGCCCGCGGCCTCGATATCCCTGATGTCTCCCATGTATTTAACTTTGATGTCCCGATACATTCGGAAGATTATGTGCACCGCATTGGTCGCACCGGCCGGGCCGGGCGCGAGGGCACAGCCTATATGCTGGTTGGTCCCAATGATGACAAATATTATGCGGCAATTTTGAAAACCATCGACAGCAAAGGCATTAACGAAATAGAAATCGAGGATTTTCTCAAAAATTTCGATATGAACAGCCTTGGCAAATCCAGAACGAGGTTCGGCGACAAGCCTCGTGGCCGAGGCCGTGATCGGGGCGAGCGGGATTCAAAAAAACGCTCCGGCCGAGATAGAAAAGAACAATCCGTCGAGGCCAAACCCGAAGCGGACGACAACCCAAAAAGCCCGGAAACAAAGTCCGGCGACTCCCGTCCGCAACAGGCCAAAAACGAAGAAAAACCGCGCAAATCCAAGAAAAAAGAAGGCAAAAAACGCGGTGACAATGATAAGGGCCAAAATAGAGATCAGGGCGCAGCCGTCGGATTTGGCGATCATATGCCGGCTTTTATGGGGTCTTCCGATTAAGAAAGCTGATCGCGTCCCCTGCTCTTTTTTCCATCAAATTTTAGATAAATTCTGCGCTCGCTCTTAGCCCCCTGTTCAAGCCCTTATGCTTAGATGGCAGGCTGTAGCGCTGTATGATCAGCAACAGCCTTGTTTCGGGCTTTGCGCCAAACAGCCATTGAGTAAAGACGAATTAAGGTGACACGATCATGAATGGGCCATCTTCCGACACTTTGGCGAGCAAGACATGGACGGCTTTGGGGAAAGCGTCACTTTCCCGCACGCCTGAAAACTATCATTTATGGTATTGCCACCTTTCCGGCGATAAGCCGGCGCTTTCTCTCGCCATCAATAATCTGGTCAGCGAATATGGCCATATCACCGACGCCGATTGCGCCGCTCTTTATGAGCAGTTTTTTACTGCCGAGCGGGTCAGCAAGGAATTTCTAGGCCATATCGGTTCGCTGCTGGGCAAGGTGAAATTATTGGAACAACGCGTCACCCACGGGAAAAACCCGACACTGGACGAGAATGAATTGAAACGCTGGGACGAAACCGCGGCCAATATATTGCCGCAAGCCGTTCAGGCCTTGCAGTTAGAACGGGTGGAGGTAGAGAACTGGCTGGATGAAGCGGTCGCAGTTGTCAAAGGATTGCGCCGCGAAGCCGGGAATAATTTATCCCCGGTCCATATGGATGCGCTTACGGGGCTTGCCGATAAATCCTCTTTCAGCGCCGAATTACAAATTCGTGTTGAGATTTCTTCCGAGCGCTCCGAACCTTTGAGTCTGGCACTGATTCAAATTCATCATCAGACAGATATTGCCGATGAAACCTTTACCATGCAGGAGCTTGCCCGCGTCTTGAACGGCGCTATCAAGGGACGCGATTATCTTGCACGATCCGGTGAATGGGAATTGGCCATGGTTTTACCCCGCACCCGCCTGTCGCAGGCAGAACGCTTGTGCCAGAATATCCTGAGCGAATTGGATGTGATCAAAACACACCCCAAAAATGGCTGGATGTGGTCGGAAACCGTTGTCGGCATTGGCCTGGCCCAGTTACATTTCCCCGAAACGCCAACCAAGCTTCTGTCACGAGCCCGTGATTGCCTCACCTATTCCCTCGACAAGGGGCGTGATAATATTGTCTGCGAGGACAGCCCCCGCAATGAGGCAGATGTGGATGTCGCGGCTATTTCCCTGTTTCCGCTTTCTGGCACCAAATAATCCGCCAATAGATGAAAAATACGGAACCTCTTGCGACTTATACGCATGGGCATCTATTTTTATTGCCAATAATGGCCGTGCGCTGATATTATCGCCGCCATGACAGATAAGCAGACACCGCCGATTGAAAAGCACAAGGCCCCGCCACCCGATGACATGGCGGCCGACTTCACCGTGCCCCAGCATTGGGAGCGCTATAGTGAAGAAGAACACCGGACCTGGGATATTCTCTATAAACGTCAGGAAAAACTGCTACCGGGATTTGCAGAAGATTCATATTTGGCCGGTTTACAGGTGCTAAATCTGCATCGCGGCGGCATTCCCAATTTTGATGATCTCAATGAGGATCTTGAAAAACTGACCGGCTGGACCATCGTTTCGGTTCCCTGTCTGGTGCCGGATGACATTTTCTTTGAGCATCTTGCCAATCGTCGCTTTCCGGCGGGCAATTTTATCCGCCGTCCCGACCAGCTTGACTATATTCAGGAGCCGGATGTCTTCCATGATGTTTTTGGCCATGTGCCAATGCTGACCAATCCGGTCTTTGCGGATTATATGCAGGCCTATGGCGAAGGGGGCTTGCGCTCCTTGAATTATGACTGCCTGAAAAATCTTGCAGCCCTTTATTGGTATACGGTCGAGTTCGGCCTCATCAAGACCGATAAGGGCCTGCGCATTTATGGCGCCGGTATTGTTTCATCCGCCTCTGAAACCAGATTTTGCGTCGAGGATCCTTCCCCCAACCGGTTGGAATTTGATCTGGAACGGGTAATGCGCACCGATTACATCATCGATGATTTTCAGCAAACTTACTTTGTTATCGATTCCTATGAGAGCCTGTTCAAAGCCACGGTCGATACGGATTTCGGGCCACTTTACGAGCGCCTGCCGAAACTGACGCGCTTTTCCGTTACCGATATTGTCGATGACAAGGAGATAATCCATAAGGGCACACAGGCTTATGCCAATTCCGGCGGGCGTTTTGCCGAAGCGGGATAATGGCGCACGAGACTAATCTTCCTGTTTTATGGACTTTTCGCCGCTGCCCCTATGCCATGCGGGCACGATTGGCACTTGCCGTAAGCAAAACGCCCCTTGAATGGCGCGAAATTATATTGCGCGACAAACCTGCCGCCATGCTCCAAGCCTCCCCCAAGGGAACGGTGCCGGTTCTGGTTTTGCCCGATGGTACAGTGTTGGAGGAAAGTCTCGACATCATGTATTGGGCGCTTGAGCGCCATGACCCTGAGGGCTGGCTGAGGCTTACGGACCCACAAAAGCAGGATACGCAAAAGCTGATTGCGCAAAGTGATGGCGACTTCAAATTTCACCTTGATCGCACCAAATATCACACCCGCTATGAAGGCGCGGATCCAAAATTTCACCGGGCCGAAGCTTTGAAAATATTGTGCCGCTGGGAACAGCGATTGAATATTGCCGGACAATTTCTGGGCACTCGCCCGAGTCTTGCGGATATGGCCATATTCCCCTTTGTGCGCCAATTTGCCAATATTGACCGCCAATGGTTTTCAACGCAGAGACTCCCCGCATTACAAAAATGGCTTGCAACCCATATCGGCTCTGCGCTTTTCACCCAAATAATGGAAAAGCGCCCCTTATGGCAAGATGGCGACGCGCCGCTTCTTTTTCCGCCAAGCTCCCCTCAAAACCAATAAAAAGGGCGACCCGAGGGCCGCCCTTTTCAAGTCCTTATCCGTCTAACTTTTAGAAGTCGTAACGGACACCAATTTTGGCACTCCATGTGGAGATGCGTGTATTGACGCGATCTTGTGGTGCGAAGAAGTCAGTGATGACATATTGCGTGCCATCAGGTGACAATTCGGCCTCCACCAAGGCAACGCGGCTAACATCATTATAACGACGCTCGCGGAAGATGCCCCATTCGTCATTGATCAGATTACCGACATTACGCACATCAAGAGAGACACGCAGACGGTCATTGCCCAATGTTTTTGGCAGTGGAATTTCCTGTTGCAGGCGCATATCGACCTTGCCCCACCACCCGTTAAAGAAGGCGTTGCGTGGTACGATGCGACCGGCATATTCCGACAATTCATCATTGGCCGCAATGAAGGCAAGATATTCAGTCAATGCGGTTGGGTCAGAATTAACGGAATCGATCAGAGGATCATTACCGCCATTTGGCACATAGAGCAGCGAACGGCGTTCACTGTCATCGCTGTCACCGAACATGTTACAGGCTCCAGCACGCGCATCGCTACCGCAATTGGTATCGAATGTGTAGCTGTAGGGCGAGCCGGAATTCATTTGACCGAAGAAGGCCAGACGTGTGGTCCATTCCGGTGCAAATTCATGCTCAAACTGTACCCGTGCTGTGAAACGATGGGTTGTTTCATAGTCGGATGTTGCCGACACGGGATTGTTGTAATCGCGAACGGCAATGTTCTCGAAGTTCGAGGTCGCCGTTGACGAGGTTGCCGGGCTGACATCATCGGCTTTCAAATAGGCATAGCCCAATTGCAGATCAACATCGGTGTTGGTCGGCAAGGTCCATTCCTTTTTGGCCCATGTGGACAGCGTGTAAACAACCGGCGATTCGCTGCTATTGGTCAGCAGGATGTCATCGCGGCGAACCGAACAGTTGGCCAGATCGCTAATACCGCTACCGAGAACATTGTCCGGACAATCAGGGTCCAGCAGGTCCTGACCTTGATAGATTGGACGGCCATCTGGAGCGATACCGATACGACGCAGAGAGAGATTCTCCCAGACAACCGGATCATTGGTTACGGAGTGCAACAGATCGACCCCCATATCCCAACCTTCACCAAGCCATACGCGGGAAAGATCAATATCAACCTTCTCGAAACCGAGGCTGGTGCGGACAATGCTCGGGATCTTGTAATTCGGATCCAGCGCATCGACGCGGCCCTGACCCTGACTGCCTGAAGCGGTAACCGCATCAAGGATTGGCTGTGGCAGGTTAACGCCGTCAAAGCCGGTCAGATCACCACCAAAGGTGAAGCCGAGGAAGCCATCATTGGAGTAAGCGTTGGAAACCCAAACTGCCGGATCGCCACCGGAGAAAACCCCGACGCCACCATAGACCTTGAGGTCGTCGGCTGCAGTCCACTCAAAGCCCACACGCGGTTGCAACAAACCTTTGCTATCCAGCGTGTCATCATTGCGAATGCCATAACGATTGTGGAAGTTGACATTATATTCCGGCTTGGCATCCACATCATACCAGTCATAGCGCAGACCAAGTGTCAGATCGACATTTGGACGCCATGCCCAGCTATCCTGAACATAGATCGTGTTGAGATTACGATCCCAGGTTGCCGACCCATCATTGGCGTTATTGGACGGAGCGTTGGAATAGATGTCCAGTGAACAGGTCTGGTTCTGGAAATCAGCGATCGATGCACATTCAACCAAGCCTTCCGAGAAAGGAACAAACAGGTTGAACACATCATATTCATTGCGCTCATAACCAAATTTATAGACATGGTCACCGCGATTATATTCACCGAGGATTTTATAATCCATGATGTCCCCTTGCAGGGCATTGGCCTGACGGAATGGGTCAGAGCCGAGATAAACGCGACCACCACCAGCAGTCGTGATTTCAAACTGGGCAAAATCGGCACCACCCAGTGAATCCTGGCCGGTCACACGTTCCTGCTTGGTAATCCGAATTTCGGTAGAGAAATTATCGGTCCAGTCCGAATAGAGACGGCCCGTATAGACCTTCATCTCTTCTGTACGGTTATACCAGTTTGAAGACAGGCCAAGACGACGGAATCCGGTATTTTGCACGCGAATATTGTTACCAATCGTATCCTGATAGGAAACCTCAACACGGTGATTGTCGCTCAGAAGGGCAACCACTTTGGTGAAGTAACGCTCATCTTCAACCGGGAAGTTTCCGCCAAAGATACCAGCATCGAAATTATAGACGCTTTGCGAGATGTTTTGAATGTCGGTTACATCTTGTGATGTGATTTCCGGCACTTCATTAGGCAGGCCAGACCCAAGTGGGCCAGTATCCGAACTCGAGCCGGCTTCTTCTGTTTTTTCATAGGCAAAAGAGAAGAAAACCCGATCAGGAACGATCGGACCGGAGAGATAGCCGGAATAGGATTTACGCTCATCATTGGTGAGATTGGTTGGCGAGCCTTCAAGGCTGTCACCAATATAATCCCCGCCAATATATTCATAGGACAAACGGCCTTTGAACTCATTGCCGCCAGAACGGGTTACGATATTGATATTACAGCCGGTAAAGCCGCCATATTCAACATCGATCGGCGCCAGTTCCACAGAGATAGCCTGCACAATATCAAACGGGAAAGGCAGACGCTGTGTCGGGTAGCCATTACCATTCAGACCGAAATCATCATTTTGGCGCGTGCCGTCAACGGTCAGTGAGTTATAGCGGTTATTATTACCGGCACATTGAATGCCATTGGAAAAGGTTTCATCGATATAAATCCGCGGATCCATGCGGATAATGTCTTTAATGTCGCGGTCAACGGCCGGGAAATTATCCAGTGTCGCCACATCAAAAACAGCCGATGGACCAGGGGCCACATCGGCAACAACGCCACGTTGGGCAACAATGATGATCTCATCGCCGGAATCACCAGCCTCGGCCAGATCAAATGTCAGCATTTGTGTTTCACCAAGGCCAAGTTCAACGCCTTCAACACGCTCGCCCTGAAAGCCCCCGGAAGCGGCAGAAACAGTGTAAGGTCCACCTACTGGCAGGTTCCGTAGCGAGAAAGAACCATTTTCATCGGTGGTTACGGTTCGTGTCTGGCCGGTTCGTGTATCGATAACAATGACTGTCGCATTGGCCAGAGGCGCGCCGCTTTCAGTCGTCACCACACCGCGCATGTCGGACGTGGTCTCCTGAGCGAAAGCAGTACCGCCAAGGGCCACTGTCATCGCCAGAGCAGCCGCACCCGCGGCTAGATGTTTAGATAGTTTCATGGTTGCATACCCCAAAGTAAGTTCCAGGCAACAATGCCTGAAGCTTGGATTAGGCGAAAAATGCGACAGTTCCAATACAATTTGTGTGGCTTTTTAACCGCACCCCATCAAAATGCTGTAAGCCTTTGAGTGGCAAGGAATAACTAAACCACATCGCGATAAAAAAGCTTTCCACAATCGGCCAAAAAAGTGCGCTATTGGATATCGGCCCGCACCCTGTGCGCGACTCACATGCGGTCAGGTATATCAATACCCAAAAGTGATAAAATCACTGATAATTGACCAAGCGTGGATTGGGCCAAAGTCAAACGCGAGGCCTGAACAGCCTTGTCCTCCTCGTCAGCGATTCGACAGGCCGCATAAAACCTCGAAAAGGCTTGTGCCAGCGCAAATCCGTGATCGCAAAGAATATGCGGCATGCGCTTGTCATGGGCGAGCTTATGGGCATCGGCAAAAGCCAGCAGGGTAAGAATTAAGTCGCGCTCTGCCTTATGGGTAATCAAAATCGGCCCCGCCTCGCGCACGCCCTTTTCGGCCGCTTTGGCAATCACCGATTTCAGCCTGACCGCCGCATATTGCACATATGGGCCGGTCTTGCCTTCAAAAGCCAGAAACCTATCCAGATCAAACACATAATCCGTCATCCGTGGATTGGAAAGATCGGCAAATTTCAGCGCCGCCATGCCCACCTGATGGGCCACCTGCTCGCGCTCTTCTTCCGACAGACTCTGGCCCATACCGCCCTCTTTCAGGCGCTCTGCCGCCCGCTCACGCACCATATCGATGAGATCGCGCAATTTCAGCACTCCGCCCTGCCGGGTTTTGAACGGCTTGCCATCCTTGCCATTCATAGTGCCAAAGCCGATA
>JALSJA010000296.1 GCA_026989615.1 Parvularculaceae bacterium
CTATCTGCCGGAAGCCTTGCGCAATTATCTATTGCGCCTTGGCTGGTCCCATGGGGATGACGAGATTATCTCCACCGAACAGGCGATTGAGTGGTTTGATATAAAGGCCATTAACAAGGCCCCGTCGCGCCTCGACCTTGATAAGCTCAACCATCTGAACAGCCATTACATCAACCAGATGAATAGCGATGATTTCCTGCAGGCCGCACAAGGTTTTTTACCCGAAAGCCAGCAGCCATTACCGCCGGAAATATCAGAACGCCTCCAGCGCGGGGCAGAATTTGTGCAATCGCGCTGCAAGACCCTGAAAGACTTCCCCAATGCCGCAGGCTTTCTGCTCGCCACACGCCCTCTTGAGATAGTCGGCAAAGCCGCCAAGCCCCTAAAACGGGAGGGCGCGCAGGCCATGATCGGCCATGTCATTGAAACTCTGGAGCCGATCAGCGATTGGCAGACAGTGATTCTCGATCAGGCCCTTGCCGATCTCGCCGGACGCCTCGGCGTTGGTTTTGGCCAGATCGGTCCCCCCTGCCGTGCTGCCCTCACCGCCGGCATGCCCTCGCCGGGGCTTGGCGAGCTGCTATATGCCCTTGGGCGAGAAGAAAGCCTTAATCGCCTGAAAGACCAGCTAAATTAGATTTTTCCGCCGCTGATTTAGCTCTGTATTCAGCACCCGTTACAGGGTAGTATTCTACCACAGCCTCGCCCCATAGTTGTTTTTCCCCGCTACTGCTTTTTTTGCCTTTAAAAGCTGGAACTCGGGACAGCAATGGGTATATTCGCGACATATTCGCTGCGGCGCACAATGATGGAGAATGACCGATTATGACAAGCAAGATGAAACCCAATGGCAGCGCCAAGATTACCATTAAAGACAAAACCATAGAGCTACCCGTCTATTCGGGCACTGTCGGGCCGGATGTCGTCGATATTTCCAAATTCTACAAGGAAAGCGACCATTTCACCCTTGATCCGGGTTTCACCTCCACCGCCTCCTGTGAATCGCAAATCACCTTCATTGATGGTGATAAAGGCACTCTACTCTATCGCGGCTACCCAATCGATGAACTGGCGGAAAACTCAAACTTCATCGAAGTGGCCTATTTGCTGCTACAAGGCGAATTGCCAAACGAAGAAGAATATCAGCAATTCAATCACAACATCACCTATCACACCATGGTCCATGAGCAGTTCAAGACCTTCTTCAACGGCTTTCGACGCGACGCCCATCCCATGGCGATTATGTGCGGCGCGGTGGGCGCTTTATCGGCCTTTTATCACGACTCAACCGATGTCACCGATCAGCGCCAGCGCATTGTCGCCACCCATCGCATGATTGCCAAAATGCCAACCATCGCCGCCATGGCCCATAAATATACCGTCGGCCAACCCTATATCCATCCACGCAATGACCTCGATTACACCGAAAATTTCATGCAGATGATGTTTGCAGTGCCGGCCGAGAAATATGAAGTGAACCCGGTTCTGGCCAAAGCCCTCGACAAGATTTTTATCCTGCATATGGACCATGAGCAAAACGCCTCAACCTCTACGGTGCGTCTGGCCGGTTCATCGGGCGCCAACCCTTTTGCCTGTATCGCTGCCGGTATTGCCTGCCTGTGGGGCCCGGCCCATGGGGGCGCCAATGAGGCAGCCCTGCGCATGCTGGAAGAAATTGGCGATGTGTCCAATATTCCCGAATATATCAAACGCGCCAAAGATAAATCAGACCCCTTCCGCCTGATGGGTTTTGGCCATCGGGTTTACAAAAATTACGACCCCCGCGCCAAAGTCATGCGTGAAGCCTGTCACGAAGTTCTTGACGCCCTTGATATTCGTCAGGAGCCAACTTTGAAGGTTGCCATGGAACTGGAACGCATTGCCCTTGAAGACGAATATTTCGTTGAAAAGCGTCTTTACCCAAATATTGATTTCTATTCCGGTATCACTTTGCGGGCGCTCGGTTTCCCAACCGAAATGTTCACCGCCCTATTCGCTCTGGCACGCACAGTTGGCTGGATTGCCCAATGGAAAGAAATGTATGAGGATCCGGCGCAAAAAATTGGCCGCCCAAGACAAATTTATACCGGCGCAGCCGAGCGCAGCTTCATTCCTCGCAACAAGCGATAAAATCTAGATCCTATTCGGTTTTGATAGAATCAAAACCGAATAGGATCTAAAGAAAACGTGGCGATCAGTACTGGCATTCGTGCGGAAGGGTCATGCAACCCCCTACAATATTGATAAAACCGCTTTGGCCGCGCGGCTGGCGGCGCTCACCCCATCCAGTCCCAATTGCGCGCGATAGCGATGAAATGCCTCGCATTGCTTTCTGGCTGCTTCGCCATTTTCCAGCAGATCCGCCAATATGGGCGAGATATTCTCAACTTTGGCACGTTCCTGCACAAATTCCGGAATAATCTCGCGATCCTCAGCAATATTCAAAATAGTGATATAATCCGTGATCATCACCCGTCTGGCCCAAAAAGCTGTGAGCGCATCAACCTTATAGGCCACCACCATAGGTACATCGCACAATAAAAGCTCTGTCGCCGCCGTGCCGGATGCCGTCAGGGCGGCATCCGCATTATGCAGAGCAGAGAACTTCTCCTCGGCTGCAAGCGCCAAATGCGGGAAGGACCATGCCGCCATCTTCTCGCGCACCAGGGCATCAACCGCTGCGGCTATGGGCACAATCACTGTTATCATCCCGTCTTTTCGGCACAATTCCTCGGCCACTGCGGAGAAAACCGGCATCAAGCGATTAACCTCACCCTTACGCGAGCCGGGCAATAATGCTAGCAATTTGCGCCCTTGCAAATCATAGCGCGCGCGAAAATCCGGATCCGGACTGGATTTTGCTACCGCCTCATAATTGGGATTACCGACAAAAATTGTCTTCACCCCTCTGGCCTCAAACAATGGCGGCTCAAACGGCAATAGGGCCAAGACCAGATCAAAATGCTCGCGGACAAAATCTATGCGCTGCGGGCGCGATGCCCATATTTGCGGCGCCGAATATTTTATGATCTTTGTTTGCGGGGACAGCTTTCTGATGCGAATGGCTGCAATACGACTAAAGGCCCACCCATCCACAAATACCGCAATATCAACTTTTTGATCGCGACAATATTCCGCAATTTCGCGCGCCCGCTTGAAAGCACTGGGAATGACACGGGCAACATCGGTAAAGCCCATCACCGAAAACGCATCTATGGAAAAAAGACTTTTCAGCCCCGCCTTTTCCAATGCCTCCCCACCACAACCGGAAATTTTCAAATCAGGGCGCTGCGCCCATAATTCCCGCATCAATGCCGCGCCATTACTATCGGCAGATGGCTCCACCGCCGCTATGAAAATATGCGCAGATCCGGCAGGCTCGCTCATCATTACAACTCATGGTCTTGATAGCCATAAACAAATATCCCGCGCCGGTCGGCTTCCTCGGCTACCAGTTCACGATCGACAATCAGTGCTGCATCAGCGGCCAGCGCTATTCCCGCGAGCTGACATTCATGCACAAGGCGCACGGTTTCAACGCCAATAGTTGGCAAATCCACCCGCATTTCCTGCCCCGGTTTGGGGCGCTTCAACAAAACCCCTCGCGGCTCCGGCCTCTCCCCCGGATCAAAGCCGCGCAAATCCGGCGGTAAATCGGCACAGCGGCGCAACATTTTATCCGTGCCTTCGGCTGCTTCGATTGCCAGCACAAAACCATTGCGCACCACCGCCCCTTGCCCCACATCAAAAGGACCAAGCGCCCGCACCAGTGCCGAAGCTTTGCGCATGTCTGCACGGGCCATATCATTGGGTAGAATGGAGCCGACAGCCCCAGCCGCTGCAAACAGATCGCCGGAGACTTCTTCCGCCCCGACAACCAGAAACCCCTCGGCCTCAAAGGTCTCGACCAAAACATCCAGCAAAGCCCCGTCGCCCTTGCGGGCCGCCGCAATGACTTTCGGGGCCAGTGCCGCCCCGCGCCAATCAGGCCGCAAACTTGAAAAATCCGGCCGATGCACCACCCCCGCCATCACCAGCGCATCACAGCCGCTATTTTTCATCAACCGTATCAGCTTGCCAATCTCGGCAATATTGCATTCCTTGCCGGGAAACCGTGCCAGATTATTATCGGCAAAGCCTTGCAATCGCACGACCACAAAATCATCGCCACGATTTTGACAGGATAAGGCCAGCTTATGGGGCAGCTCCCCGCCGCCAGCAATAATGGCAAGTTTATTCCAACGCCGCATATCAGGCTTGCCTCGGCAAACAAAGATTGCGTGACGATTTGGTGCGAATAAAGTCTATAATTTGCATCACTTCGGCCCGATGGGTGAATAAATTGGCCACATCCTCAATCCGCTCTTGCAAAGTACCTTCTTCAGCAAATAGTAATCGATAAGCAGCGCGCAAATCATGAATAACCGGACGCGGCAATCCCCGCCTTTTCATGCCAATAACATTCAACCCCTCAAGACTTGCATGATTGCCAACCACCGATCCAAACGGAATGACATCGGTCGTCACCAAAGCCGCTGCGCCGACAAAAGAATATTCACCAATCCGGCAAAACTGATGCACGGCGGACAGGCCACCAAAAAACACAAAATCTTCAACCGTCACATGCCCGCCCAAAGTCGCATTATTGGCCATGACAATATCATTGCCGACAACACAATCATGGGCGATATGGGTCGCCACCATGAACAGGCAATTTGATCCGATTACCGTTTCACCGCGCCCCGTCACTGTGCCGGGATTCATGGTCACATGCTCGCGAATGACATTGTTTTCACCAATGATTAGCTTCGTGTCCTCCCCCCGATAGCCCAAATGCTGCGGCGGCCCACCCAGAGCCGCAAAGGAAAAGATTTTGCAGCCCTTACCAATCCTGGTATGACCGCTAATAACCACATGGCTTTCAAGCCGCACCCCGTCACCAAGGATGACATTATCCCCGACCACACAATAGGGGCCTATCTCGACATCTTTGCCCAGTTGTGCACCGTCACTTACCAATGCTGTTGCATGAATAGCCATAAGTCTTGTCTTACTTTTTTTCTTCCGGCGGCACGGTCAACATGGCGGCAAAGCTTGCCTCTGCCACTGTTTTACCATCGACCATTGCCTTGGCGGAAAACCGCCAGACTGGCGGGCGCCTTTGTTCAACCTTGATCGGGATCAGCAATTGATCCCCCGGTCCCACAGGGCGGCGGAAACGGGCTTTGTCTATGCCCATGAATAGAACCACCTGATTGGATGTATCCACATCTTCAACTTGCGCCACATAGGCCGCCGCCGTCTGCGCCATGGCTTCGACAATAAAGACACCGGGAAAAAATGGCTTTTGCGGAAAATGCCCCACAAAAAACGGTTCATTCATGGTCACGTTTTTAACCCCAGTAGCACCGTCATTCTCGGTTATGTTGATAATCTTGTCGATCATCAGCATCGGATAGCGATGGGGCAGGATTTCCATAATCCGCGTCACATCCATATCTTCCAGATTTGGTTTTTTGTCTTCAGTACTCACGAGAGCATCCTCTCTTCCTTCTATTTCTTTTGTCGGTTTTCTTTCGCCAATTTTTTTATCGCAACAACTTCCCGCACCCATTCACGCAAGGGCTTGGCCGGCACACCACCAAACTCGCCATTGCCGGGCAAGCTGCCCAGCACAGCGGCACGCCCACTAATGATGGAATTGTCCCCAACGCCCGCATGATCGGCAACCCCCGCCTGGCCACCAAACAGAACATTATCGCCAATTCTCGCACTGCCTGAAATGCCACACAGGGCGGCAATAGCGCAATTTTTACCAATGCTCACATTATGGGCTATTTGCACAAGGTTATCGATCTTGGTTCCCTCGCCAATCCTCGTATCCCCAAGGGCACCACGATCTACCGCACTATTGGCGCCAATATCAACCTCATTGCCAAGGATCACACGGCCCAGCTGGGGGACATATTGCATCCCCTTTTCCGTTGGCACAAAGCCAAACCCCGAATCTCCGATCACCACGCCAGCACGAATATGGCAATTGCGCCCCAATAAAGCATGGCTAATAATTGCGCCACTGCCTATATGGCATCCAGCGCCAAGCTCGACCCCATGCCCGATCACCGCAAAAGGCCCGACAACACATCCATCACCAATAATGGCATTTTTGGCAATAATAGCGCCAGTGGAAATCCGGCAACCCTCACCAATTTTCACTGATGGATCTATACCGCTATCAGGGGGCTGTTGCTCAAATCTGCTGCTATGCAGATGGCTGGCCAATCTTGCAAACCCTGCGCGGGGAGACTTGCAAAATATTATTGTCCTTTCACTGCCCTCGCCGACTTCATCACGAAATTTATCGGCAATAAGCAAAACCCCTGCCCGTGATTGCAAGCTGTCCTGCAAAAAGCTGCGCCGGGAAACAAAGATCAAACTATCACAACCGGCATTTTCCACATTGCTGACGCGGGCAATCATAGCCCCCTTATCCCCGGATAAAGTGCCAGCAATCATCGCAGCCACATCAGCTGCTGAGATAGCCGCTGCTGTGTCATAGAAACGAGGGTCCGGGAAATTGGCCATAAAGCAATTCTTCTAGAGCGTTTCCAGGATAAGTGGATACCGATCATCCGTCCGGAAACGCGACAAAACAAAGACTTAGAGCCCGGTTTTGCATTCATTAAAACCGAAAAGACTCTAAGTTTTTCAGCATCCTACAGCAATTTCCTGAAAAGTGGAAAGCGGTTTTTCAACCCTGACCAGAACAGCCGAGAACCGACAGGTGCAATTGCCTGTCGGTTTTTACTCTTTTCCAAAGCCCGACCTTGTATCGGGTCAGCCGCGCAAAGTACCGGCCTAGAGCGTTTCCAGGATAAGTGGATACCGGTTATCCGTCCGGAAACGCGTCAAAACAAAAACTTAGAGCACTTCTGCGAAAAGTGGGTCCTTCGACAAGCTCAGGATGAGACCGGTTTTCGGATAAGAAGTGCTCAAAAACAAAAACTCAGAGCCCGGTTTTGATTGGTATCAAAACGAAAATAGGCTCTAGTTACCGGCAGGTGCGGCAGCCTGCTGATTACCGGTCAGGCGAATGCGTTCAACTTTGACGGTTTGAATTTTTTCATCAAGGCGCTTCAGAACCTCATCGGTAATATCGGAAGCTTCGCTTGCATACATCACCGCAGAGCGATCCAACAGAATTGTCGCACCCCGTTGATCGACAATCTCCTTTAGAATTGGCCGCATTTCATTGGTAATCAACTGAATGGCACGCTGCTCGGAAAGCGCCAATTCGCGAACTTTAATCTCCCTAATCATAGGGATGTTATTTTGCGCCACCGCAAGGCGCTTGGCCTGCTCCAGAAATTGATCTTCAGGCATTTCCCCTTGCTTGGCTTTCAATTCTTCCTGCTCTTTCACCAAAGCTTCTACCTGTTGCTGTAATTCTGCATTGGCCATGATCTGAAGTTGGGAAAGTTGCTCATTGATCGATTGCCCGGCTTTGGAACTGGCCACCAATCGCGCCTGATCGACGATAAGAATCACCGGTGCCGCTGACTCTGTTTGGGCCACAGCCGCGCCTGAGATAGCAGCGCCACCGGTCGCTGCAATGATTGCCATGGCGAACCCAGCCAGCATGGCGTGTAATGGTGACTTTTTCATACTCAACCTCATTTGTTTCATTTCGAGACTTCTATCAAACTCTATTAAAATTGCGTGCCAGCGCTGAAGCGGAAGCTCTCCGTCCGGTCATAATCCTCCCGCAGGATAGGCTGCGCAATATCAATTTGCACCGGCCCAAAGGGCGAATTCCAGTTAATCGACAATCCGGCCGACAGCCTTAGTGACAAGTCATCTTGCACAGGTTGGTCGAGAATACCATCACCATTATAATCAACCCAGGAGCCACGCTCGCCCGGCCCGAGGCCCGTTGGCAGATTATTGTTCAAAACCTTGTCATTTTCGTCCACCAACCCGACTGTACCAAATTCTGTGAAAAAGGCGGTGCGCAGGCCATATTGCTCCGGCAGAGGCAGCGGGAAGGCAATTTCAAACGCGCCGACCGCATAGGCCTTGCCGCCAATCGCCCGCCCTGAATTACCCTCGCGAACAAAACGCGGGCCAACCCCGGCAAGCTCGAAGCCCCGGAAAGTCGAGCCACCGCGCAAGAATCGGTCTTGCAGGCGAACCCCGTTATCGCCCCAGCCATCCACATAGCCAATATTCAGCTTGGCCGCCCCTACAAGGTCAAAGGGTAATTGCTTGTAATAGGCACCATTAAATTGTGAACGCAGATATTTCACGTCCCCGCCAAGACCGGCAAAGCTTTGCGAGAAGCTGGCTTTCCACCCTCGCGAAGGCGCCAAATAGTCATTGCGGGTATCAAAATTCAGCGAATAACCGAAAGACGAGGTCAGGAACTGCCCCCGTGACTCACAGGTGGGATCGATGGAACGCACCTGAAAATCACATAATTGCGCGCTCAACTGAAATCCCGTGGGGGTTGGTGTCAGGGTGAAATTATTATTGGCAACCGCATCGGGGCTGAGGAAATTGGCCACATCATTCGCATTGGCAATGCTAACGGAGGAAATACTATCCACGAATACATTATCATCACGCAGCGTATAATTCAGGCCAAGTCGGCCAAACTCGGAAATCGGAAAACCGATATTCACCCCGGCCCCGAGACTTTCGCGAACAAAGCCCGCCTCACGGAAATCGGTATTATTCGCAAACAGATCAAATCCGGCGCTAAGCGTACGGTCGAGAAAATAGGGCTCGCGAAAGCTGATAATGGCATTGCTGGTCCGGGTGCTGGCCCGTAAATCCAGCTTCAGATATTGGCCACGCCCGAGCAGATTGCGTTGCTCCACAGACATATTGGCAACGAACCGGTCGGTCGACGAAATCCCGGCCCCGATCGAAAACGATCCGGTGGACTGCTCTTCGACAGCGACATCCAGAATTGTCCGGTCCGGTGCCGATCCCGGCAGTTCCGTAATCTCGACTTCCTTGAAATAGGTGAGCGATTTGATTTTACGCTTGGAGCGGTCTACCAGAATACG
>JALSJA010000297.1 GCA_026989615.1 Parvularculaceae bacterium
GGTGGCCATGGATAGTATTCAAGAGTTTTCCGGAGCTGTTTTTGTGCTTTACGCGGATACACCCCTCTTGCCGGTCCGTGTGCTGGAGCGAATGCGCGAAACCCTTGCTATGGGCCATGGCGTCGTGGTGCTGGGCTTTCGCCCGGCGGAGCCCGGTGCTTATGGGCGATTGGTAACGGATAAGGACGGAGGGTTGCAGCGCATTGTTGAGGCCAAAGATGCCAGCCCTGATGAGCTGGCGATCGCGCTTTGCAATTCCGGGGTGATGGCGTTTGATGCCGATATTTTGCGCCGGCACCTGCCAAAAATCAGCAATGACAATGCCAAGGGTGAATATTATCTGACCGATATGGTGGCTTTGGCCCGGGCGGCGCAAATTTCCTGTGCCATTGTTGAGGCCGGCGAGGACGATGTGCTGGGTGTTAATTCCCGGGTGGAGCTGGCCGAAGCAGAAGCGATCTTCCAATCGCGGGCTCGGCACCGGGCCATGCTCGATGGGGCGACATTGCGTGATCCGGCAAGCACTTATTTTTCTCATGACACGCATTTAGGCCGCGATGTTGTGGTTGGTCCTGGCGTCATATTCGGGCCCGGGGTTCAGGTTGGCGATGGTGTAGAGATAAAAGCGTTCAGCCATCTGGAAGGGGCCCATGTGGCGGCGGGGGCAAGTATCGGCCCCTATGCGCGTTTGCGGCCGGGGGCAAAAATTGGCGAGCAGGCGAAGATCGGTAATTTTGTTGAGGTCAAAAAAGCCGATATCGCCAAAGGGGCCAAAATCAGCCATTTGAGCTATATTGGCGATGCGGTGGTTGGCGCAGAGGCCAATATCGGCGCGGGCACGATCACGTGCAATTATGATGGCTATGACAAGCATATCACGATTATCGGTGCGGGGGCGTTTATCGGCTCCAACACCGCTTTGGTCGCGCCCATAACTATTGGCGACGGGGCCTATGTGGGCTCCGGCTCGGTGGTTGTGAAAAATGTCAGTGAAGATGCGCTGGTATTGACGCGTGCAGAACAGGTTGAAAAACCCGACTGGGCCAAACGCTATCGGGCCGCCAAACAGCAGCGCAAAAATAAATAAAATAGAAGATATTTGTACGGAGTAATTTTATGTGTGGCATTGTCGGCATTCTAGGCCAATCGGATGTTTCCGAAGATATTCTCGACGGGCTGACGCGGCTTGAATATCGCGGCTATGATTCAAGCGGTATTGCCACCGTGGCGGGCGGGCGTTTGCAGCGCCGCCGGGCTGTCGGCAAGCTAAAGGCCCTGCGTGAAGCTTTGTCGGCTGATCCATTGCCGGGCATGATTGGTATTGGCCATACAAGATGGGCAACCCATGGGGCACCTACAGTAGAAAATGCCCACCCCCATGCTACCGCGCGGATTGCCGTTGTGCATAATGGTATTATCGAAAATTTTGCCGACCTGCGCGAGGAATTGCAAGCCAAAGGGGTTAGCTTTGCCACGCAAACCGATACAGAAGTCATCCCGCAACTGATTTCCTTTTATCTGGAACAGGGAAATTCCGATCCTGTGACAGCCTTTCGGGCGGCCTTGAAGCGTTTGGAGGGGGCGTTTGCCATTGCTGCGGTGATAGAGGGGGAAGAGGACTTAATATTATGCGCACGGCGGGGCTCGCCTTTGGCTTTGGGGCGCGGTGAGGGGATGAGCTTTCTCGGCTCCGATGCCTATGCCCTTGCGCCCTTTACCAATAAGGTGACCTATTTACAGGAAGGGGATTGGGCGGTCGTTCGCCGTGAGGGCTGGGAGATTTTCGATGCCAATGACCAGCCGGTGGAGCGCGAGGAGCAGGTCTCTGATGCGTCTTCGGCATTGGTTGACAAAGGCGGTCATCGCCATTTCATGGCCAAAGAAATTCATGAGCAAGCAGAGGTCATAGGTCATACGCTGGCGGCCTATATTGATCCGATTGCTCGCAAGATATGTCTGCCGCCCCCGGCATTCGATTTTGCAAATCTGGAGAGGTTGACGATTTCTGCCTGTGGCACAGCCTATTATGCCGGTTTGATTGCCAAATACTGGTTTGAGGATTGGGCCGGTCTGTCTGTGGAAATCGATATTGCATCGGAATTGCGTTATCGTTCCATGCCTTGGCCTGGCAATAATGGAGCCCAAAAAGGCGCAGCCTTGTTTATCTCCCAATCAGGGGAAACGGCAGATACTTTGGCGGCTCTGCGCGAGGCCAAAAAACATGGCCAGAAAATCGCCGCCGTGGTCAATGTGCCGGAATCAACCATTTCACGCGAGGCCGACGCTTTGTTTCCAACCCATGCGGGGCCGGAAATCGGTGTGGCCTCGACCAAAGCCTTTACCTGCCAATTGGCAAGTCTGGCCTGTCTGGCTCTTAGTGCCGGGGTGCAAAGAGGGCATATTGATGAAGCCTCTTTGGCCGAGCGGGTGGGCCATTTGCTGGAAGTTCCCCGCCTTGTGTCAGAAGCCATGAAAGCGGAACAGGAAATTGAAACCATGGCCACGGAAATCGCCAAGGCCCGTGATGTGCTTTATCTCGGGCGCGGGCTGGCTTTTCCTCTGGCCATGGAGGGGGCGCTGAAGCTGAAAGAAATTTCCTATATCCACGCCGAGGGCTATGCGGCCGGGGAATTAAAGCACGGGCCCATTGCCTTAATCGACGAAGATGTGCCGGTAATTGTCATCGCGCCGGAAGATGATCTGTTTGAAAAAACCGTCTCCAACATGCATGAGGTGATGGCAAGGGGCGGAAAATGCCTGCTGCTGTCATCTGAAAACGGCATTAGACGGGCCGAAGCCGGCGGGGCTCTATGGGGCTCCATTGCTGTGCCTGATTGCGACCCGGCTTTGTCGCCGCTGGTCTATAGTGTGCCGGTGCAATTATTGGCCTATTATACGGCGCTGGCCAAAGGCACCGATGTCGACCAGCCGCGCAATCTGGCCAAATCGGTGACGGTGGAATAGAAGAGTATTGAAGGTCTTGGCGCTTGCAACAAACCCGCTATGCTGTCCTTTTTGATGATGCATTTTATAGGGCAGTCATATGAGCGCAGATGAACAAAAGAAAAAAGCGGCACGGGCCGCGGCCGATATGGTGCGCGCCGGCATGGTGGTCGGCCTTGGCACGGGGTCCACGGCGACCCATCTGGTTAAAATTCTCGGCGATGAAGTGCGCAATGGTCTTGCCATTCGCGCTATCCCGACCTCGGAAGAAACACGCAAGCTGGCAATCGCAGAAGGCATTGAACTGATCGAGCCGGATGAACAGACCATTATCGATATTGCCATTGACGGGACCGATGAAGTTGACGGGCAGCTTAATCTCATCAAGGGCGGCGGCGGCGCTTTGCTGCGGGAAAAGATCATCGCTGGCAGCGCTCTTAAAATGGTGATAATTGCAGACGCTTCCAAAAAAGTGGCGCAATTGGGAGCATTTCCCCTGCCGGTCGAGGTCGATCGTTTTTGCTGGCCGTTAACGGTCAGCCGGATTCGTGAAGTGTGCGAAGAACAGAATCTAAAAAATATTGATATTGCCTTGCGCCAACAGGAAGGCGGCGGGGTGTTTCGCTCCGATGGCGGCAATTATATTGCCGATCTTTGTTGTGGGCGCATTGCCGATGCTGCGGCCCTTCACAAGGGCTTGATTGACATTCCGGGCGTTATCGAAACCGGTCTATTCATAGATATCGCCGATCAGGTCATTTTGGCCTCTGCGGATGGTTTGGAGATTTTAGGTGCGTAACAAACAAACGGGCCCGACCCCTTATGAAAAACTGCAACAGGCCATATTGGACTATGGGGATGCGGCCATGGAAAATCTGTTGCGGTGCCGTTCTTTTGCCAATGCGGTGATTGCGGGCCTGCCGGATTATCTGCAATGCCCCAGGGATATGGTTGTGGCTGTGCCGGCGGAAGGTCCATTTGATCCGCGCCATGAATATGGAGAGGCGGCGTTCAGCTTTCATGGTCAGCAGGTGATAAGGCTGGAGCCGGTGGTTTTTGGTATCTGCGTGATTGTCGGCAATGCCGAAGATAGCGGTTCTTTATGGTTGCGCACGGGGGTGCGGGTTGAAATTACCGGCGATACATTTGATGTCTATGTGGCCAATCAGCCAATCGTTCGCATTGATAAGGATTACACAGGTAAGCTTGAGCCTGTCTGGGAAGTGATTTTCAAAGAATTGCTTTCTGTGTTCAAACAGGAACTGGCCGATTTTAACGATGATCGCTTTGAGCATGGTATCGGCTTTATCGCCAAGCCTGAATAAAGAGAGTTTTTCCCATGAGCTATGATTATGACCTGTTCACCATTGGGGCAGGATCGGGTGGTGTTCGCGCTTCGCGTCTTGCGGCCAGCTTCGGGGCAAAAGTAGGCATTGCCGAAGAAAGCCGCGTTGGCGGCACTTGTGTCATTCGCGGCTGTGTGCCGAAGAAGTTTTTTGTCTATGCCAGCGAGTTTGGCGAAGCCATTGAAGACGCCAAAGGTTATGGCTGGCAGACCGGAGACAAGTCCTTTGATTGGCAGACCCTGTTGCGGCGCAAGGATGCTGAAATTGATCGTCTGAACGGGATTTATATCAAAAACCTAAAAAATGCCGGGGTCGAGATTTTCCAATCCCGGGCAATTTTGAAAGACGCGCATACGGTTTATCTGGCCAGCGAAAACCGCCATGTGACCGCAGAAAAAATCCTCATTGCTGTCGGTGGTCGCCCGACCAAACAGCTTGATGTTGATGGCCATCATCTGACCATTACTTCCGATGAGGCTTTTCATCTGAGTGCGCTACCCAAACATATCCTCATTGCTGGCGGTGGCTATATTGCGGTTGAATTTGCATTTATTTTTAACGGGCTCGGGGTTGATGTGACTTTGGTGCATCGGCGCGATCAGGTTTTGCGCGGCTTTGATCAGGATTTGCGTGATTATGTGATGGCAGCTCTGGCGCGTAAAAACATTCACCTGAAAATGAAAACCACGATTGAGAAAATTTCCTTGGTCGACGGGCAAAGACAGGTTGAATTTTCTGACGGGGAAACAGAAAAATTTGATCAGGTCATGTCGGCGATTGGCCGCCATCCGCATACCAAAGAATTGGGGCTTGAAGCGGTTGGGGTTGCGCTGAATGGAAAGGGGGCTATCAAGGTTGATGAAACCTACAAAACTTCCGTGGGCAATATTTTTGCCCTTGGCGATGTGACCGATAGAATTAATTTGACGCCGGTGGCCATTCGTGAAGGGGTGGCCTTTGCGCAGACCCAGTTTAACAATAATCCGCTCGTGATGAATTATGACAATATTGCCATGGCGGTATTTTCACAGCCAGCCCTTGGTAGTGTCGGGATGACGGAAACCGCCGCGCGCGCCGCTTTTCCGAATATACATATCTATAAAACTGACTTTCGCCCGATGCGTAATATATTGGCCGATAATGAGGACCGGATGATGATGAAACTTGTGGTCAATGGCGATGATGACAGGGTTCTGGGTTGCCATATTGGCGGCCATGAGGCCGGAGAGTTTATTCAGCTTGTGGCGATTGCCATCAATGCCGGGCTGACCAAGGCACAGTTTGATGCAACATGCGCGGTGCACCCAACGGCAACCGAAGAATTGGTCACCATGGCAAGTCGTAGCGAAACCTAACTGCTGACGGCCTTGTCGATAGCGGCGAGCAATTCCTCGTCGGAAAAAGGTTTATACAGCATGGCGACAGCGCCATAGGCATCGGCCCTTGCGGTCGCGGCTTCCAGAGTTTTACCCGGTGCTCCTCCTGATATTACGATAAAGGGCAGCTTAAGGGTGATGAGCGCATGATCGGCCTCTTTGCTAAAAACGCTTAACCCGTCTTCGCCATCAAGCCAGATATCGACAATCGCCGCATCAAATTTTTTCCCCGCTTCCAGAACGTCCCGCATCCGGTCCAGATTGACCGCATGGGTAACCCGATGATTATTGTTTTCCAGTACAAATATAATCGATTCAGCGACCGCAGGGTCGTCTTCGATCAACAGCAACTCAGCCATAATGCTTCTCCGATTGCGCCTCTAATGGTGATTGCCCCCCCGACAGAGTTTGGGACACATTTTCCGCTTCCGGTAGCCAGATTTTGAAAGTTGATCCTGCCCCGAGAGCGGTTTCCACACTCACTGCCCCATCCCATGATGCGACGAGATTACGAACAAAAGCAAGCCCGAGGCCAGTGCCCTTGCGATCTTTCTTGGTGGTGAAAAAAGTATCAAAAATTTGTTGTTTGGTTTCTTCGCTCATGCCGACCCCTGTATCACATACTTCAAGGCAAAGATGTGGCGCGTTTATGGCAGAAGGTTGTTGTGGCAAGGTTTCTGGTGCAAAGCCTGTTTTAAGTTGCACGACTATCTCACCCCTATCTTGGGTTGCATCCAGGGCATTATTGATGAGGTTGAGCAATACTTGCCGGATGCCGGTTTCGGAAACATTGGCAAAGACCGGGTCTTCTGGCATTTTTAGGGAAATTTTCCGCTTGCGCCGGGTTAGCCCATTTACGAAAGCGACCATCTCTCTGGCCATGGCGGTTATATCGGTAAGGCCTGTGGGTTGGGAATAGGGACGGGCCATGTCGCTGGTCTGTTGTAGTAATTCACCAGCCGCCATCACCGCGTCATTGATACGATTGAAATATTGCTCACGCCCTTCCATTTCCGGGTCTTTGGCGAGGGCGCGGGCGTAAACACCTACGGGGTGCAGGATATTGCCCAACTCATGGGCAAGCCCGGCGGCAAAGCGGTTCAGGGATTCAATTTTTTGCAGTTCGGATAATTTGTCCGCATAGGCTTGGCGCTCTTTTTGTATTTTAACCTGTTCGGTCACATCAAGGGCAACAATGAGAATGCGATCTATCTCGTCTTGGTCATCAAAAAGAGGGGAGAGGAAAAGTGACCAGTGAACGCCTTTTAAGGGGCCAAAGGTAAATTCAATCGGAATGCCGTGAATGGATTGGCGTGATTGCACGACTGTTTTGAGGAGGCTTTCGAGTTTTTTGAACCGGACATAAGGAACAAACTCTTCCGGCTTATGGCCGACAATATCATCCACGCTGATGCCGAGACGTTGTGCAAGATTTTCGGTGGCAAACAAAAAAGTGCCATCGGGTTTTTGCAGGGTGACGATGACCGGGACATTATTCAGAACAAAATGGGTGAGATTTTCCTGCGCTTGCATATTGCGTCGCGCCTCGATCTGGGCGGTTCTGTCCTGAATGATAAAGGCAACCCGGTCGGGTCCCATATGTTTTAGCGTGGTTTCAAAAAATCTTTTATCCTCCGGGCTATTGAACCAGCGTACAATACCCGACCAGTCGGTATTTTCTTTCATGGCGGCATGCCATTCGGCCGCGCGGCGGGCTTTTAATCCATCGGAGGCATCATCAAGGGTAAACCAGACCTTGTTTATGATTTGATCCAGCGGGGGCAAATTTGCCATTTTTAAAAAACCATGGCTGGCATAGATAAAGTGCCCGGCCTTGTCGGAAATGGCGTAGCCAACATTGGACCGGTTGATAACGGCAAAAAGGTCATAGGCATTATTGGATTGGCGCAATACCAAATTGCGATGGGGGCGTGATTTGCCAAGGTGGACCCCGATTGCCAGGCCCAGCACCAGTAAAAACAGGCCGAGCATTATCCCCAACCACAGATTTATCGTATATGTGCCGATATCCATGCTTAGAAAATGTCCCCGAATGTTTTCAATTGCACGAATTATTTTTAAAGACGGGCCCTAGCTGAGTAGTTTGCTGTGGACTTCGTCAAGGGCGGCAGCCAATCGACACAGATCGTCTTCACTCATCTCGGCCAGAATATGTGCAACCTTGCCAATGGGATCTTCCAGTAGAATTTGCTGACCGGTTTCGGTCAGGGTGAAAATATTGGAGCGGGCATCCCGCGGGCTTTGTCGCATGGTAACGAGGCCGCGCTTGACCAGTGAAGCGGCGGTTCGTGACGCCGGGGCCGAGGTAACGCCGAGAAATTTGGCCAGCCCATTGACGGTACGCACTTGCTCATTGGCGCGGGAGAAATAACGCAAAGCCGACCATTGTACGGAATGTAAGGCTTCGGGCCGCTTATCTTCATAGGCAAAGCGGCAAACCTGTTCAATCAGATGGGCCACGCCACGGGCGCGGGTCAGCGTATTATCGGTGATGGTTGCGCTGTTGAGGTCCATAATCCCTGCTTCTCCTCCTGATCCTCGGCCTGTCCCGTCGCCTTGGTGGGGTGGAATTTGCTGATTTGCCCCTGTCGGGCGCCATTTTTGGTCGATTTTTTCCATAATGAAGAAACGTTATAAAAAAACGTTGCTGATAGCAAATAATTTATTGACTTTGCCTCCAAGGATTTCTACTTAAGCGGCAGTTGAGTAAACAGTATAACATCCAAGTGGTGAAATCTCAAAAGTTGCGTATCTTGCCAGATTTCGCCGCAGCGGGTGCTGCAAATATTCGCCGTCATCTCTCTCTCTCCCCCTAAATACGGCGAATATCAGGGTGTCATCTCGCGTATTGAGGTGACACCCATTTTAGCTCAAATCTTCAATCAACCCGTCGTTTTAATATCCTGAGTGCATGGCGCGCCGGATGAACCAGTTTTATTTGCGCAAGCGCCATTGGTGCCGGGGTGTTGTTGATGAGCGCTGCGATCATGGCACTTAAAAGCGGGGCGCTGGAAAATCCTCGCGAACTGAGCCCGGTTAAAATAAATAATCCCTGATGATAGCCTAGATTGGCAGGGTTTTGCCGCAGCACATGGTCTGCGCCTTTATTGATATGGCTGTAGGCGTCAAGGGCCATGTGCCAATCGGGCACGCCTCCTGCCATGGGGTGATAATCGCTGGCGCTGGCCCTGACGGAAACCCGCCCCCTGCCTTTTGCCACAGCCAATTTCTGCTTCGGGAAAAGAGCGGCGATAGCGCCAAGGGTTTTTGCGGCCCGCTGTTCCTGCCATAGAAGATTGCTGTCATTGGCCAGTGGCTCATAGCTGGCG
>JALSJA010000298.1 GCA_026989615.1 Parvularculaceae bacterium
TAGAGCCTTTTCGGTTTCGATGGAATCAAAACCGAATAGGCTCTAGTTCATTGTTGAGGGTTGTTTCCTGCTCTCTACCCCCTGCCCTTACATAATTTCCTGAAACCGTACCGGCTCGCCAATCGCACTACCGACCAGTTCATCTTCCCACATCACCCGCTGTCCGCGAATGATCGTGCCTTTGGGCCAGGCCTTGGCGGTAAAACCGTCAAACGGGGTCCAGCCACATTTTGAAGCCATATCCTCGTCGCGAATGGTGCGGATTTTCTTCATATCGATAATAGTGAAATCCGCATCATAGCCCACCGCCATGCGACCCTTGCCGGCAATCTGGAAAATCCGGTTTGGTCCGTGACAGAACAGATCGACAAAGCGCTCCAGAGACAGACGCCCCTCCTGCACATGGGTCAGCATCACCGGCACAATGGTCTGCACCCCCGGCATGCCCGAGGGAGACGCCGGATATGGCTTGGCCTTTTCCTCACGGCTATGGGGGGCATGATCGGATCCGCAAACATCAAACACACCGCTGGCAAGCCCCTGCCATAGACCATCCATATGATGGCGATCACGCAAAGGCGGGTTCATCTGGGCCAATCCTTTGAGGCGGTGATAAATTTCCGGCGCTTCCAGCGTCAAATGCTGCGGGGTTATTTCCGCCGTGGCAATATCCTTATTGGCGGCCAGAAGCGGCACTTCCTCAGCCGTTGAAATATGCAATACATGCACCTGCCGTCCGGTCTCGCGGGCAAGGCGTAGCAGACGCTCGGTACATTTAAGCGCGGCCTCGGCAGAGCGCACATCCGGATGGGAACTCCAATCTCCCTCGCGGGCAAGCCCGGCATTGGCGCGCAACATGTCTTCATCTTCTGAATGAATGGCAATGCGGCGCCTGCCATGGCGCATCACCTCGCGCACCCCGGCATCATCAGCGATTAGCAAATCACCGGTGGACGCGCCCATGAAGATTTTAATCCCGCACACCCCGCGCTGACGCTCCAACTCGGCCATGTCTTTGGCATTGTCATGGGTTGCCCCCATGTAAAAGCCATGATCGCACCACATGCGGTGATAGGCGCGGGCCAGCTTGTCTTCTATGGCTGCGGCACTTGTGGTGAGCGGGCTGGTATTGGGCATTTCAAACACGGCGGTCACCCCGCCCAGCACGGCGGCGCGCGATCCGGTCTCGAGATCTTCCTTATGCTCGGCGCCGGGCTCGCGAAAATGGACCTGACTGTCGATCACCCCCGGCAAAACATGCAGGCCCGAACAATCTATCACCGCCCCCGCCGCCCCATTGGCCGGAGCATCAATATTGACTATTTTGCCATCCCGCACCCCGATATGGCGCTCCCCCACCCCGTCATGATTGACGACAATACCGTTTTTCAAGAGCAGATCATAAGTTTCAGCCATGGGGGTCCTGTTTTTTTCCATTGGTGTGGCGCAAAGATAGGCGCTATGAGACATGTCTTACACAACCAGACGGGAAATGAATAGAATAATGAAAAGCTGTTTTTTGCCCGATAGAGCCGTGATTGCCATTGGCGGACCAGAGGCCGAGGCTTTTTTGCAAGGTCTGCTGACACAGGATATCAGCAAGCTTGAAGCCGGCGCAGTTTCCTATAGCGGATTACTGACCCCGCAAGGCAAGCTAATCGCCGATTTTCTTGTGTCTTTTGATGGCGAAACCTATCTAATTGCCTGCACCGGCGAAATTGCCAAAACCCTGCTGCAAAGGCTGACCCTTTATCGCCTGCGGGCAAAAGTGACCCTTGAGGATGTCAGCGACACAATGAAAATTGCCGCCGCATGGGGGGACAACGAAGCTGGCGACTGGCCCCGAGACCCGCGCCTGTCTTTGCTTGGCTTTATTGGCATCGGGACCGAAGAAAAACTCAAGCAATCCATGCAAAATTGGCAGCCGACAAAACCAGATGATTACAGCCAATGGCTTTATGAAAACGGCATTCCCTTGATGGGGCGGGATTTTTCAACCGAACAGGTTTTTCCAACCGATATCAATATGGATGCCCTGAACGGTATCAGCTATAAAAAGGGTTGCTTTGTGGGGCAGGAAGTGGCCAGCCGCATGAAGCGCAAAGGCTCTATGCGCAAACGTTGCTATGGCATAATGGGCGACAATCTCCCCGCCACCGGAAGTGTTACAGCAGGCACAACGACCATTGGCGAAATTTTAAGCAGCAGTGGCAAAACCGGCCTTTGCCTTACCCGCCTTGATCGGTTGGAAAAATCCGGCGATGCAGATTTAACCTGCGATGATAATCCCGTCACTTTATTGCCACCCTCTTATTTACAGGAATAATCCCCATGGTCAAAACGGCGGCCTCGAAGAAAATGCAACCCTGCCCCTGGGCACCCCGCGAAGATGCGCTTTATGCCAGCTATCATGATGAGGAATGGGGCGTGCCGGAAAAGGATGACCGGGCGCTTTGGGAAAAGCTGGTTCTGGACGGTTTTCAGGCGGGTCTGTCCTGGCGCACCATACTTTACAAACGCAAGAATTTCCGAAAAGCCTTTAAGGGGTTTGATCCACAAAAAGTCGCCCGTTTTACCGGGAAGGATATTGACCGCCTGCTGAACGATAGCGGCATTATCCGCCATCGCGGCAAAATAGAAGCGACCATCAAAGGCGCACAGCTTTGGCTTGATATCATGGAAAGCGGCGAAGGTTTTTCCAGCTGGATGTGGTCCTATGTGGATGGCAAACCGATCCAGACCAATAGAAAGCGCATGCAGGATGTTGAAGCCAAAACCCCTCTGAGCGAGCAAATATCCAAAGATTTGAAAAAGCGCGGGTTCAATTATTGCGGGCCGGTTATCGTTTATGCCTATATGCAGGCCGTTGGCATGGTCAATGACCATCTCACCAATTGCCCACGCCATAAAGAGATTGTCAAAATGGGGTGATTTTGCTC
Source organism: Parvularculaceae bacterium (assembly GCA_026989615.1). Lineage (GTDB taxonomy): Bacteria > Pseudomonadota > Alphaproteobacteria > Caulobacterales > Parvularculaceae > S012-90. The sequence continues at coordinate 2,940 of JALSJA010000298.1, forward strand.
CCTTTGCCGTGAAACACCGCTTGCGCCTGCCCTTGGCGCGGCGCAATATCGCCAAATATCCTCCCTCTCGTCCATAAGGAAAGAAAATGCCTTCTACCCCCGTCCGTATTATCGCCACCGGTCTTTTCACCCCGGACCAATCCATTTCCAATGACGAGCTGGTCGCCAGCTATAATGCCTGGGTCGATCAGTGGAATAGCGACAATCCCAAGGCCGAACCGAAACAACATTCTTCCAGCGCCTTTATCGAAAAGGCCTCCGGCATTAAATCCCGTTTCGTGCTCGATAAAAAAGGCATTCTCGATATAGACCGCATGCGCCCGCGCCTGCCCGTGCGCGGCGATGACGAACTTTCAATCATGGCCGAAATGGGGGTCAAAGCCGCCCGCCAAGCGCTGGATAATGCCGGTCTTCAGGCAAAAGATATTGATGTGGTCATCTGCGCCGCCTCCAATATGCAGCGCGCCTATCCGGCCATGGCGGTGGAAATCCAAAGCGCCCTTGGCATTAACGGCTTTGCTTTTGACATGAATGTCGCCTGCGCCTCAGCGGCCTTTGGTATTGAAAACGCCATCGGCCTTATTCGCAATGGCGCAAGACGCGTGCTCGCCATCAATCCGGAAATTTGTTCGGCCCATTTGAACTTTCGTGACCGCGATGCCCATTTCATTTTTGGCGATGTGGCAACCGCCACTATTTTAGAGGCTGATGACGCAGCCCCCAAGGGCGAGAGCTGGCACATCATTGATACCCGCTTGAAGACCCTGTTTTCCAATAATATCCGCAATAATTTCGGTTTTTTGAACTTCCCCTGCGATGATCTGGATCTGTCCGACCCCGATACCGACAAGCTGTTCAAACAAGAGGGGCGCAAGGTTTTCAAAGATGTCGTGCCCATGGTCTCCTCGCTCATTCTCGATCATTTAAAAGACAATGGGTTTGCCGGAACAGATTTGAAACGCATGTGGCTGCATCAGGCTAATCTCGCCATGAACCAGTTTATCGCCCGCAAAATTCTTGGCCGTGACCCGACGCCGCAAGAAGCACCCATTGTCCTCGACAGCTATGCCAACACCTCTTCGGCGGGTTCAATCATCGCCTTTCACCTCCACCGCGATGATATGCAGGTGGGAGAGCTTGGGGTCATTTCCGGTTTCGGGGCCGGCTATTCTGCCGGCTCGGTGATTGTTAAAAAGGCCGCTTAGGAATGGCGGTGGCGGATCAGAAAAAGGGCGAGGCCCCGCGTGCATGGCAACGCATGCTGTCAGGACGGCGGCTTGATCTTTTAGACCCCTCGCCCATGGATATTGAAATTGATGACATCGCCCATGGCCTTGCCCGTGTTGCCCGCTGGAATGGGCAAACCATCGGCCCGCACCCCTTTAATGTCGCGCAACATTCGCTCATTGTGGAAGAGTTATGCGGGGTCAAAAAACCCGGCTGGCCGGTAAAATGGCGCCTTGCCGCTTTGCTCCATGATGCTTCGGAATATGTCATTGGCGATCTAATCTCGCCATTCAAGGCGGTGCTTGGCGGGCGCTATACAGAGGTTGAGGATCGCCTTGAGCGCGCCATCCATATCCGCTTTGGCCTGCCCGCAGAATTGCCCGACACCATCGCCAAAACCATCAAACGCGCCGACCGTATCTGCGCCTATTATGAAGCCGTGCAATTGGCCGGGTTTGACGCAAAGGAAGCGGCAAAAATTTTCGGTGCCCCGCGCCTGCCGCGCCCCATCACTTTAACCACCATGACCACCAGCGCCGCCCAGAAACAATATTTGCGCCGTTTTCGGGAATTGATGGCGCAAATGTGAATATCTGTGACAGCTTTGTGCTTGGCCATTGCCTTGTTTTTTAACTTTTTAAGGCCCCAAATAGACCCATGATTATTGTCTGTCCGTTAAACAAGGTTCAGGATATTGTCGCCGAGCGCGCACCCGCCAGCGTCATCTCTATTCTGGATAAAAGCTGCGATGCGCCGACATTGCCAGAGGATATTCGCCATCTGAAACTCGCTTTGTCCATGGCCGAAGCCATATGCCCTTCTTCTTCGGCTGGAAAAAAATCAAGCGCATATATTGATACACTCATCGATTTTGCCAGAGCCCATGACTGGTCGCGCCCGCTGTTAATCCATTGCCAGCTTGGTCAATGCCGTTCTCCGGCGGCGGCCTATATCATTATGTGCGCCCTGTCAGCCCCCGGATCGGAACAGGAAAAGGCAAATATTTTGGGCCACCACCTGACCGGCATAGACCCCTGTTTGAGCCTTGTCATGAATGGCGATGACTTTCTTGCCCGCAACGGGGCGATGATTGACGCCATTGCCGGGATGGATTGTACTCATCAGGCAAATTGTGGTCAGATGAGAGAAATTCCCTTCACGCCTGCGGCCTGAACCATGCGCCGCACTTTAAGCAGCGCTTCTCTCTTCGTGACCCAAGCACCAACCAACCGCAAACAGCCTCAAGTCGTCATCGGCCTCAATGCCGTTCTGGCGGCGGTCGAAAATGCCATTCCGAAAACGCTTTGTGTAGAACGGCGCGAGGGCTGGGCCCTGCCCTATGGGCGTTTTGACCCCGACAAGCATCGCACTTTTGAACTGGGCTTGCGCGATCTGGTCAAACAACAAACCAGCCTTTCTCTTGGATTCGTAGAACAGCTTTATACTTTTGGCGATGAAGGACGCGAAAGCCCGAGTGCGGTCATGATAGAGGGGGAAGATTCTGACCGCATCGTTTCGGTTGGCTATCTCGGCCTTACCGCCTCCCCGGAGCAACCCCGTGGCGACAATATTGCCTGGCGCGATTGGTATGAGTTTTTCCCATGGGAAGACTGGCTGGGCGGTCATCCCGAAACCTTACTGAAAAAATTTCTACCGGCCCTTGAGGCCTGGTCCGAAGAGGCAGGCACGAAACCGCAACAACAGGCGCGTCTGGCGCGGATCAATCGGGCCTTTGGCATGGCCTCCCATCCATGGGAAGAAGAGCGGGTCTTGCAACGTTATGAATTGCTGTATGAGGCCGGCCTTGCGGCCGAAAACTGGCGCGACCGCAACAGGCAGCCTCCCCCTATTCTTGCCGATATCCTCCCTTTCACCGGCACCCCCATGGCCTCGGACCATCGCCGTATTCTCGCCACCGCCATCGGGCGTCTGCGTGGGAAATTGCGTTATCGTCCGATTATTTTTGACCTGATGCCGCCGCAATTCACCCTGTTTGAACTACAGCGCACAGTCGAAGCGATTATCGGCTTTCCCCTGCACAAGCAAAATTTTCGCCGGGGTATTGAAAATTCCGGACTGGTGAGCAAAACCGCGCAAGTTTCCTCCAAGGGAGCCGGGCGCCCCGCCGCCCTTTTCTGTCTTAACCGTTCAGGACCTGTCAGTGATGATTTTCATGACCGCTCCATTCAGGGCCTGACCCTGCCCCGCTGGCGCGGTTAAATCCACCCGCCCCCTTTAGGCCCCTCTCAAATGATGATAGGCCTTGACGGGCATAGACATTATCCATTTCCGACAGTTTGATCCATAAAGCACATGCCATGAAATATACGATACGAGCCCGGCTTCAGCTTTGGTTGCGCCATGTGCGAAAGCGCTCCCGCGGTATTACCAATCCGCGGTTATGGATTGCTGCGGTTCTTATCGGGCTGGTGGTTGGCTATGGGGTGGTCGGTTTTATCTGGGGTATTGAACTGATCACACAAATTTTCTTTGGCACCAGCCAGGACGCCATGGCCACTGGCTTGCGCGATAGTAGTGCCCTGCGGACATTTCTGGCCCCTGTCATCGGCTCCATTCTGGTCGCCCTGTTAATCGCATTTGGGCGGCGTATGGAATTTTTACCCCGCGCCAGATGTATGGGCGTTGCCGAGGTGATTGAGGCCCGCGCCGGCCCTCCCGGGCATTTATCCTTTCGTGGCGGGCTATTGAACACGGTGATTACGGCCCTCACCCTCGGCTCTGGCGCATCCGCCGGACGCGAGGGACCGGCGGTTTTGATGGGCGGAGCGGTGGCCACAGCCTTTCACGAAAAGCTGGGCCTGCGCGGAAAATATGCCCGCACCCTGATTGGCTGCGGGGCTGCAGCGGCCGTGGCCGCCAGTTTCAATGCTCCCATTGCCGGGGTATTATTCGCGCTCGAGGTTATTCTCGGCAATTACGCTTTATCGGTTTTTGGTCCTGTCGCCCTTTCCAGCGTCATCGCCACAATCATCACCCGCATCCATCTTTCCCATGTTCATGCTTTTGTCATCCCGGAATATGGTGCCAGCGGACTTTATGATGTGCCGCTATCCATTATTCTCGGTCTTGTCTGCGGTATCATCGCCTTTGGTTATATGCAGTCGCTGGCCAGTTCACAAAACTGGGTCAAAAAATTTACCCGCCGCTATCGCCTCGACCCGGTCTTGCTGGTGCCTGTCGCCGGCCTGTTTATGGGGTTCATGGCCCTGTTCGTGCCGGAAATTGTCGGGGTCGGCTATGAGGCAACATCGGCGGCGCTGAACGGGCTTTATGGTCTTGATGAATTGGGGGCATTTTTGCTTTTGAAAATCATCGCCACCATTGTCTGCCTTGCCTTTGGCTATGGCACGGGAATTTTTTCCGGCGGTATTTATTTTGGCGCCATGGCGGGGGCGGGTTTTGGTCTTATCGTTGCCATGCTCTTGCCCGGCCTCACCGCTGACGCCGCCTTTTACGCCATGATTGGCATGGGGGCCGTTTCCGGCGCCATTCTCGGCGCACCCATTTCAACCACTTTGATCATTTTCGAACTCACCGGCGATTATCAAATGACCTTGAATCTGATGATTGCTGTCGGCATTGCCACCATGCTGGCGCGGATTGCTTTTGGCTCTTCCTTTTTCCACTGGCAACTCAACCAGATTGGCTATGACTTGTCCGAAGGCCCCCATGGGGTGATTTTGCAGACCATCCGTGTGCGTGATGTCATGCGCCCTGTTCCCGCCGACAGCGAACCCCTTGATGATAGTCAACAACGCCTGCGCCTGTCTGACAGCCTCGGCAATGCTCTGGCCAAAATGCGCCTGCATGGCCTCGAGGCGATGCCGGTGGTCGATGATGAAAAACGCCGCAAGCTGGTCGGCTATCTCACCGAAACGCGGGCATTGGCCGCTTATAATGAAGCCCTTGTAGAAGCCGATATTGAACACCATAAATAAACCTAAAGGACAAATGATGACCCCCCCTCCGTTTCAAGTTCAAATATTGCCGGTAACGCCATTCCAGCAAAATTGCTCCATCATCAAAACAGCCAGTGGTAAAATCGCACTGGTGGACCCCGGCGGCGAGCCGGACAAAATTCTCGAAGCGGTGGCAAAGATTGGCGGCAAAATTGAAAAAATATGGCTGACCCATGGCCATCTCGATCATGCCGGCGGGGCAGCGGAAATCAAACGCCAAACCGGCTGCCTTATTGAGGGGCCCCACAAGGAAGATATTTTCTGGCTCGACCAGATCGAGGAAAGCTGGCGCAAATATGGCCATCCGGGCATGGGCGAAAATGTCCACTCTGATCGCTGGCTGGATGATGGCGACAGCGTTGAACTGGATGGCATTAAATTTGATGTCCTGTTCACCCCCGGCCACACCCCCGGCCATGTGGTTTTTTACAACAAGGATACGCAACTGGCTTTTGTCGGGGACGTTTTATTCAAAGGCTCCATCGGGCGCACGGATTTCCCGCGCGGCGATCACCAGACCCTGCTTGATTCGATAACCCAAAAATTATGGCCCTTGGGTAATAAGACACGCTTCGTCCCCGGCCATGGCCCCATGTCCAGTTTTGGTGAAGAGCGGCGCAGCAATCCGTTTGTCGGCGATCAGGCGATCGGCCAATAAAACAATATAACACGGGACTTGCTATTTGATTTTATGGTCAACAGGTCTTAACCATGCAACCCAAGAAATGAACTACTCATTAAAGAAACTATTGTAGTTTGACTAAAAGGCATGA
>JALSJA010000299.1 GCA_026989615.1 Parvularculaceae bacterium
GTCTGGAGGCGGTGGATCCGGCTCCGGCGATGATCGCATCACAATTCGGTTATATGAAACAGGCCCTGATACCGGGGTCTTTGTTGCATATTTACCCTCGGTTTCCGGGGGCGCTTTTGTCAATGATAGTGAACTTAGCATTAATGCCGGCAGTCGATTGACCGCAACCTATGTGGATAGTTTCGATTCAACCGAAGTTTCGGTTGATGTTGCGGCGGTCAATCCGCGCGGCGTTGTTTTCGACAGCCTTACCGGCACTGTTATCAATGGTGCAATTGTCACAATCTTCAATGCCGATACCGGATTGGAAGCGCAAGTTTATGCCGTGGATGGTTTTTCATCCTATCCGTCTTCCGTGGTTACCGGTCAACCGGTTATTGATGGCGCCGGCCGCACAAATCCGCAAGCGCCGGGGGAATTTTTCTTTCCTTATTTGTTGCCGGGGAATTATTATATCACTGTGACGCCGCCATCGGGCTATGTGTTTTCATCGACAGTTGATCCGTCGACCCTGGCTAATTTGCCAATGGCTCCCAATGTGGAAGCCGGTTCTTATGGCAATGTGTTTTCCCTGAACAATGTCAGCACGCTTTCGCTGGATATTCCGCTTGATCCTTCTGCCAGCATTGTGTTGACCAAGGAAGTGACCAGCACCACCGGAGCGATTGGCGATATGGTGCAATATACAATTCGGGTTGAAAATCGCGATACCGTACCGGCACCGGTGAATATTCGTGATATCATTCCGCAAGGGTTTCGTTATCGTGCGCGTTCGGCAAGAATTGATGCGGGCGAGCTTATAACGCCAACCATCCATGAAAATGGGCAGATTGTCTTGTTCTCCTTGGGGGCGCTTTCTCCCGGGGATGCGGTGACATTGACTTATGTTCTGGAAATTGCTGCTGGCACGCCGCTTGGGCCTGCGATCAATGAGGCGGTTGTCGTCGATGGTGATGGTGACGCTATTTCCGGCATTGCGCGGGCTGAAATTCTGGTGCGCGATGATTTATTGCGCTCCAAAGCCACATTGATTGGTCGGGTCGCCGAGCAGGCTTGTGATGGTGATGAAGAATGGGCCCGCAAAATTGAAGATGGCAAGGGTGTTGCCGGGGTGCGGATCTATCTCGAAACCGGTGATTATGCGGTTAGCGATAAAAACGGATTGTTCCATTTCCAAGGTATAACGCCGGGTGTGCATGTGGTGCAGCTCGATGAGGAAACCCTGCCAGCGGGCTTTTCTCCCATGATGTGTGAAGAAAATACCCGTTTTGCCGGTAGTATGACCTCGCAATTTATGGATGTGAAGGGCGGCACTTTATGGCGGGCCAATTTCTATCTGCAGCGCGATGAAGATTATGTGGCGCCGGTGGAAGCTAAAACCGAAGAGGAAGAGCCACCTGCAGAATATTTGCAGTATGACCAGGCCTGGTTGGCAACCCAGACGCCGGAGGCCGCTTGGGTCTATCCGGATACAGGCAAAACCCCGAATGTGCCCAATGCCAATATTGGTATCAAGCATGACCCGTCCTTGCGGGCGGTATTGAGCCTGAACGGTATGGCCATACCCATGACCAATTTTCAGGCGCGTGACAAGGATCTACTGAACCGTGTGGTAATCTCGCGCTGGAAAGGGGTGGATCTGGTTGAGGGCGAAAACCGTTTCCGGGCGGAATTGCAGGATGCGGCCGGTAATACTGTTCAAGTCATTGAAAAATCTATTTATTTTGTTCGCGAAGCCGCCCGGGCCATAGCCCTACCGGACCAGTCAGTGCTGATAGCCGATGGTCGCAGCGTGCCTGAAATAGCGGTGCGTTTTGAAAACGGGGCTGGCCGTCCGGTGCATACCGGCCGGATCATCAAGGTTTCGGTTGAAGAGCCATATTTTGCCCGCAATAGCCGCCTGCGTGAGGGGGATGACCCATTGACCGCATCCCTGTCGTCGCAGGGAGCGGTGGCGGTTGGCGAAGACGGTATTGCCAGAATCAAGCTGGAGCCAACGCTGGAAACCGGCCGTGTTCGCCTGACCGCCTATCTTGATGATGGGCGCCGCCAAAACATCACCATGTATATGAAGCCGGAAAAACGCGACTGGATTTTGGTTGGTATGGCCGAGGGCACATTCGGTATGGCCGAGCGTAAACCCAATATCATTCCCCTTGGCGATGGTTTCAAGGATGAGTTTAGCGATGGCCGGGTGGCGTTCTTTGCCAAGGGCATGGTGCGCGGGGATTGGCTTTTGACCATGGCCTATGATTCAGAAAATACCCGCAAAGGCGTTGATGATGGGGAATTTGGCGATATCGACCCCAATGCCTATTACACTCTTTATGGGGATCGCTCGGACCCGCAAAATGAAGCGCAAAGTCGCTATCCGTTTTATGTGAAGCTGGAGCGGGAAACCTTTCAGGCCATGTTTGGGGATTATGATACCGCCCTTAGCGATTCACGCCTGTCGCGGTATCAACGCCGCCTGACGGGCTTTAAATCCATCTATTCCGGTGAGAATGTCGACCTCATCACTTTTGTGGCCGAGGATAATCAACGCTATGGCCGTGAAGAAATTGCTGCTGATGGCACGACGGGGCCGTTCCAGATTCAGGGCGCGCCGATTGTGCGGTATTCAGAAAAATTACGGGTCGAAACCCGGGATCGCTTTAGCCCGGACAAGATTTTGACCAGCTATTCGCTTAATCGCTTTTCCGATTATGAAATTGATTTTCTGACCGGTCAGATCATTTTGCGCTTGCCATTGGATGCCACGGATTTTGACTTTAATCCCAATGTGTTGATTGTTGAATATGAGACGGCTGAAAATGAAGAGCGGACCTTGACTTATGGGGCGCGCCTTGAAACGCAAATTACAGATAAGGCAAGGCTGGGCTTTAGCGCTTTGCATGAAGAAGATGCCGGCGGACAGAAGCGCGGGCAGGTGGAGCTTGTTGGTGCGGATCTGGTTGTTGATTTGACACAGCAAACCCAGATGCGGCTTGAATATGCCACGACCACACGGGAAAATGAGTATTCGGCCCCGGGCGAAACCGCGCCGCGTGAGGGAAGCGCCATATTGGTCGAGTTGACCCATCAATCGGAAAAAGTGACCGCGGAACTTAGCTATCAAAAGCAGGATGAGGGCTTTGGCCTTGGGCAAAACTCTTCTGCGGTACAAAATGCCGAGCGCTTTTCAGCCGAAGCCAGTGTCAAATTGCGGGACAGTGGAGACGCGCAGACCGGCAAAAGAAAAATTATTCGCTTCGAGACGGAAATTTGGAATGAACGCAATTTGAAAACCGATGCCGAGCGTTCAGCCGGTGAGATTATGCTGGATCGCGAAGTACAGGGCACATCTGTTGGTATGGGCTTGCGCTATGTGGAAGACCGTTTGCCCAATAGGGATGAGCAGCAATCATTTTTGGCGATTGCTTCCTTGCGCCACACTTTCCCCGATAAGGGTTTGACGGTTTCTGCAAAACATGAATCGCCTATTGGCGGGCAACAGGAATCAACGGATTTCCCGCAACGCACGGTTCTGGGTGTGGACAAGCAATTAGGCAATCATGCAACACTGAATTTGCGCCATGAAATTCTGAGCGGCAAAGAGGTGAAGGGCGAAAACACCGCCCTTGGTCTTTCCGTGCAGCCGTGGAAAGGCGCCACCGGCACGGTCGCGGTTAATCAGCTCACTCAGGATAGTGCCTATCGCCTCGGGGCTACGGTCGGTCTTGACCAAACCATCAAGCTCAACAAACGCTGGACCGCCAGTATTGGTTCGGCGCGCCATGAAGTGATCGAGCAAAGCGGCACTTTCAATACTTTACTGGGTGATAAGCCGCTTGCCACAACCGAGCTGGATGAAGATTTTGCCTCCTATTATGGCGGTATTGGCTATCGCAATGATAAAATGGCCTTGTCTTTGCGCACAGAACTTCGTGATGCGCAAAGTGAAGATCGCTATGTGCAAACCGTTTCTGCGGCGCGCGAACTCTCCAGCACGCTGTCTCTCGCGGGTATTGCCCGGGGCCAGTATAAAGTATTTGCTGACCTGACAGATGAAACAGATGTCGATGCTCGCCTCGGCCTTGCCTATCGCCCCCATGGCACTGGCCCGGCCATATTGTATCGTTTTGATTATAAATTTGACCGCGATATTGCGGGGGTTGAGACCAGCCGTCTCATCAGTAATCTTGCGGCCAATTTCGACGCAACCGAACGCCTCGAGATTGCCGTGCATAATGGTTTGAAATATGTGCAGGTCAATTTTGACGGCGCCAGTTTTGATGGCTTTACCCATTTGCTGGGCACAGAGGCGCGTTTTGATATTACCCCGCGCCTCGATATCGGCCTGCATGCTTCCGGTCTGTGGTCGGAAAATGGCAAGACGGTAGACTATGCCTATGGTCCCTCCATTGGCTTTACGCCGGTGGATAATGTCTGGATTTCTGTTGGCTATAATATGTCCGGCTTTGAGGATGAGGATTTTGCTGCCGCGGAATATCGCGAGCAGGGAGCTTATATCCAGTTCCGCATGAAGCTAGACCAAAATACCGCTAGCGGCTTATTATCGCGTATTTCACCGCGGCCTTAGAGCGTTTCCAGGATAAGTGGGCCCTTCGAAAGGCTCAGGATGAGGCCGGTTTTCGGATAAGAAGTGCTCAAAAACAAAGACCTAGAGCCTATTCGGTTTTGATCTTACGCTTCGTCTTTTTCCGGCACTACAAAATCTGCTGGTGGGGCTATAGCGTCAGTTGATTTTTCTGGTGCCGGTGCTTCTTCTTGCTCCGGTGGGGCAGGCATCACAGTAGACAAGGAAGGTTCGGGATCGTGGGTTTCATCTTCCTTTGCGGGTATTACTTCTTCTGCTTCCTGTGCCACTTCTTCGGGCGGCGCGGTCAGGCGCAATATTTCTGCGCGGTCAATACCGGTTGACAGTTCTTCAATCGGTGGCGGGGATAGACGTTGGTGCTCGCCATATTCTTCCAGTAATTTCTGCCAACCGCTGGTGGTGATGTGAAAATCGCCATCTGCGCCGAGAATGTGATCTTGCGGAGCGGTGGCGGCCTTGACCAGCCATGGGGCGGCTTTGTCCTGGCCATACAGATTTTTCATGATTTCGGCCATGGCTTGAAACATGCGCGCATTGGGATTTTCCTCCAGCATGGGCTCGATGAGTTCGCGGGCCTGTTGCCATTCTTCTTGTTCAATAAATTGTGTCGCCAGCAAAAGTTTTGATTCTCTATGATGGGGGTTCAGTGCCGCCAGCCTGCGAAGTTTTTTGTTGCGTATTGTCGAATCATTATCCTCCAAAATGCGCAATGCGGTTTTGGCAAGGGCCGGGTGCGGCAATTTTTCCCATGCACTCTCGATAATTTTCATGGCTTTGCCATCCTTGCCGCGCTGATGCAGCAATTGCGCTGCCAATGTGGCCGCAGGGGTAAGGCCGGACTCCAGTTTCAGGGCGGCCTGGGCCTCTGCCAGTGCTGTTACATCATCATCGCTGTCATGGGCCGTATAGGCGCTGGCGGTGAGCAACACGGCCTGACGACGCCGGGCAATATCATCATTGGCGAGACCATGACGGGATGCGGATTTAATCGCTTCGCGGGCATCGCCCCAGGCGGCGCGCTCGACACTGAGTTGATAGACAGAATCGAAGGCCCATTTAGCACCGGGGCGCAGACGAAAAGCGCGCTCTGCATAATCCTTGGCGGCCTGCCTATCGCCTTTGGCCTGTGCTTGCGCATAAAGCCCGCGCAGGCCGAGAAATTCGGTCTCCGGAGCTTCCAGCATGGCAGAGAAGGCTTGGGTGGCTTCGGCCTCGTCGCCGGCCAAAGCAGCGGCTTGTGCCGTCAGCAAGCGGGTCAGATTCGGGTCGTCCAACATGGCTTTTGCAGTGCGGGCATGGCGCCGGGCATCGCCGGGATCGCCTGCCGCGACCGCTTCAAGGCCACGGGTCAAAGCCACAAGCCCTTTTTCGCGTCGCATATCAGCGCGTTTGCGGCGCATTTTTTCCGGCAGGGCGGCAAGGTCTTTGGCAAAAACCGTCAGGCCGATAAGGCCCATGGCGCCGATTAACCCCATGCCAATCACAACGCTGACGGGCCAGTAAATTTCAAAGCCGAAGGCCCGCCCTTCCACATGGCCGGACATGTTGGATATAAGCGTAATAAGAGCGGCGGCAACGACAAGGGCCAGCAAGAACATCAAAATTCTGATCATCGAATGGTCGCCTTTGTTTTCTTTAAGCCCTGAAAATCATTGCACATCACGCAATAACCGATTTTTCAATTGGTCTATATTTTGTTCAGCGCTAAGGCGCTCTTCGGCTCTTACCCGCCAAACGGCCATGGCTTCCTTGGCTGGGGCGGGCAGTTTGCGCAATTCGTTTAGTGCTATTGCAAGCTCGCCCTCCCCAAGGCGCATCTCGGCGCGGGCAATAATCGCCGATGGTGTGTCGCCGGATATATCGCCCACGCGGCGCAGGCTGAACATATTGGAAAGGCTGGCATTGAGCCCGCCAAAAAACCCTTTGGCCTGATCGCGGCGAATTTCTGCCAGCGCTTCACGGGCAAAGCCGGGATAATCTTGTTGCAGACTACGCAAATCTGTAACCCCGGCGGCAGCCAAGGATTCGAGTATATCTGTATCATAGTTCGAGGGCGCTAATTGCCTAAAGACTTGCAGTTCTTCCTCGAAAGGCTGGCCGCTGGAAACTTTGGCTTCGAGACGATCAAGGGCCAGACTTAATGCAATGGCGCGGCTTGCCTGTTGCTGGGCAGTGTTTTCAATTTTGTGTAATTTTGTTTCCAGTTCGGCAATGCGTTTTTCAGCCTGCTGGTTGCGGCTTATGGTTGCGCCGGAAAGCTCTTCTTCAAGCTGCTCAATTTTTTTCTGTGCTTCGCGCAAGCGTTGTTGCTCTTGCCGATATTCGGTTTCGGCTTCGGCCAGAATCTCTGCGCGTAATTGCGCCCGCAAGGCATCAATATCTATAGTGTCGGTGATGCTATTGCCGATTTTATCATCGGGGGTTTGTTCTGGTGCCGGCTCGGCCGATATTTGTGGCGTGCCGGTGGTTGCGGGGGCAATCGCATCTTTAATGATCGGCCTATCCGAAGGGGGCGAGGCTCGCGATTGATCCTCGACTGACTGGTTGGGCGCAGCGCCAGTGGCGGCAGCTATGCGCGCTTCGCGTTCTTTCCGGCGCTGGCGCAATCTTTCTTCGGCACGGATTTTTGCTTGTTGCTGTAATTGCAGGCGCTCTGCATCAATATTTTTTTCATCTACCATAATGGCAGCTTGTTCGGCACTGTCCCTGACCATTGTCGCAGATGGGCTCGTGCGATCTCTTGTTTGGGTAAGTCCGGAGTCCGGTTTATTGGGTGCATCAATATCTGATCCGGTAATCTGGTTGCTTTGCGCTGCGCTTTCAGCAGGCGCTGTTTGCGTGTTTTTGTTATCGGCAATGGTTTCTTCTTCAGCGGGCTGCATTTCTTCAGTGGTGTTTATTCGTGTTTCTTTGTCGGCCCCTTCGTCTCGGGGCCACAGCATGAAAAGGGCGAAGATCAGGAATAAGAAAACAGCAAAGGCATAGATGAAACGGCTGGGCGACAAGGATGCGGGCAGGAAGCCAGATTTTTTTTGTGGTTTTTTATCTTCCGAGATTGGGGATGATGGTAGCTCTTCAACGGCAGGGTTTTCGCTCTCGTTTTCAATAATTTCCGGCTCCAATTTTTCATTGGCCGCATCGCCAGCGATGTTTTCTTTTTTCTTGCTGTCTTTTGGGTCACTCATGGCAAAGGGCCTTATTGTCAGGCGGGTCTCAAGGTCAGACCTTATTTTCGCTCAGTTTTCTTAAAGCAGATATAATACCAGCCATATTCGGGCGGCTTGCAATAGAAATAGCCTTCCATTGATGGGGATTCAAATTTCCGGCGACGGATGAACTGATTGTAATCGCATAAAAGCGCTTGGTGTTGTCCAAAAGCCCCTGATTATTTGCCAAATGGTTGAATATTTGCGCGGCCCGAGGGGAAAAGAAGACGATTGCGCCATCCGGTTTTTGCAGAAAGGCACAAGCGCTGGCCGGTAAGCTGTTTAACGCCTGTGAGCGATAAATTGCCAATGACTGACAGGAAAGGCCATGGCTTTTGGCCTCGGCGGATAAATTCCCTGCCTGATGGGCGCCATGCAAATGTAAATAAGACGCATCCCTTTGCAATGCCGCCAGCAGTTCTGTGCGATTGCCGTCAAAATGGCGCACTTGTTCAAAGCCCGCATCATCGGCGCTTTGGGCTGTGCGTGGTCCAATGGCCAAAACAGGTAGCTTTCGTTCGCTGCTCAAGCGGGCAAATTGGCGCACCCCATTGGCGGAGGTAAAAATCAAGGCGGAAAAGCCGGATAGTTTTGGCAAAGAAATGCCAAGGGCTGAAATTTGGAAAATCGGGGCAAGCACGGGTGCAAAATTTTCTTTGGCAAGCTGCTCCGCCATCTCATCGGCACCGGGCTGGGGGCGAAGGACAAGAACGGGTAAGGCCATTATTACAATCCGATTTCAGCGCGCAATGTCGGCGATAGTTTGGAAACAAGCTCTTCGGCCATGGCTGCCCCTTTCCCGGCCAAAGCTGCCATTTGCTGCTCCAGACCGACCTCGCCGGGAACGGGGATGGTTTTGGACAGTTTGTGACATTCCCGGCCATCAAGGCTCAATATTTCGGCGCGAAAGCCAATCTCATCGCCTTCAAGCACGGCCAGACCGGCCATTGGCGTCTGGCAAGAACCGTCAAGGTGGGCCAGAAAGCCGCGCTCCAACGCGATTGCCAAAGATGTGGCGCGGCAGGAAAGGGCCTGAAGGCGGGATTTGAGGGCGGCATCATCGCTGCGAATTTCCAAACATAAAGCCCCTTGGGCTAGAG
>JALSJA010000300.1 GCA_026989615.1 Parvularculaceae bacterium
CGAAAAGAGCTGCGCGTTTTTGCCACTATTGAAAGTAGAGACATACTCATCCTGAGGAGGCCGAAGGCCGTCTCGAAGGATGTAGATAAAAGAAATCAATCCTCAACAAGGATTCCTCCCCCGCCTCATCCTGAGCTTGTCGAAGGACGGGAGAAGGGGCCGCCAGTTGTGAGTTGCTTTGTTTTATGCGAATCAGAACGATAAACGCGAAAGGCAAACCCCATGCTTGTTGCCGAGTGCAAAATATGGTTAGAGCACTTCTGCGAAAAGTGGGCCCTTCGGCAAGCTCAGGATGAGGCCGGTTTTCGGATAAGAAGTGCTCAAAAACAAAGACTTAGGGCCCGGTTTTGATTCCATCAAAACCGAACTAGTCTGGACGCATGCGTTTTATTGCCTACAGCCTGTTGGCTGGTTTTGTTTGGGTTTGATGACCGGCCCTGATTTTGGGTGGTTCACCGCACCCCGTTTGGCCAAACGGCTTGGATGGTAGAATGACAAAGTCTTTTTCTTTCAAACTTTATTCCCTGCGCGGTGTCATCGGCACCTTCGTTCTTTGGGGATTATTGCAATCACTGGTGCGGTTACTGTCTGGCACGGTGCTGTCCGGGGATGATGCCAAGGAGAATATTTTTACCCAAAGCTGGGATTGGGGCTATTTGCCGGATAATCCACCGCTTTATGAATGGCTGTTACACGCGAGCCAAATAATATTCGGCCCGACCTTGTTCAGCTTTTTGTTTTTGAAATATGCCCTGCTGACCTTGAGCGGTGTGTTCGTGTTTTTAACCGCAAGGCGGGTCTTGCGCGATGAAAAATGGGCGGCGCTGTCGAGCTTTGGGCTGGTGCTGCTCTACCAGATTGGCTGGAATTATTTTCAGGCTTTGAGCCATTCGGCTTTGGCGTTTACACTTATCACAGCGCTCCTTTATGCGGGCACGCGCCTCGTGGAGTATCAAAGGCTTGTTGATTACCTTTGGTTCGGTCTGGCGCTGGGTCTGGGGCTTTTATCGAAATATAATTCTGCCGGTCTGGCTGTTAGCCTTTTAGCAGCGGGGTTGATTTTGCCACAAACCCGCAAGGTGTTTTTGAACTGGCGTATTTTGGTATCGTTTGCGCTTGCAGGATTGTTGTTGGCACCGCATCTGTTCTGGGTCGCCGATCATTGGCAGGCGGCGAGCGCCATGGTCTCGGACAGTTTGGGGCTCGCTAAAGACAGCCATGCCGAGCGCGCCCTTAATGGCGTTGGTAGTGGGCTCGTCGCTATCCTGTCCTTCTTCCTGCCGTTTTTGCTGGTAGCCACTTTGCTGTTTCGCAAAGGGCTGGGGCGGCGCTGGCGTCCCAAAGGTGATGAGCGGCTGGAACTTGTGAAATGGCTGGGGCTTGCGGGGCTGTTTGGCGGGGCTTTGATGCTGTTCGGGGCTGTGGTTTTGGGGGTGCCGGAAATATCGGAGCGCTATGCCATACCGTTTTTATTCCCCCTCTGGTTCTGGTTAATGGCACGGATGCGCTCTGTTGCCAGCCAAAAGACAGAAAAGGCTTATTTCGCTGCGCTCGGGGGTTTTGCCCTGTTTGTCCTGCTGTTTCGCATGGGCACGGGGATCATTGCCGAACCGTTTTGTAAAAAATGTATGGATTTCGTGCCCTATGATGCGGTGATTGAAGCGGCGCGGGAAAAAATCGACGGGCCGGTAACCTTGTTTGTAATGGAGGAAAATACCGCCGGTAATATACGCCGCGCCTTTCCCGATGCGCAAACTGTGTGGCTTAACCTGTCACCAATATATTATCCGGTCATTGAAGCGCGCCCATGTTTGATGATCTGGTCTGAACAGATGGCCGGTGGCCCGATGCCGCCCATTATCAGGGACGAAACCAATTCGGATAACACAATATCGGTGACCGGCAAGTGGAAACATCTGTATAAGGATGAATGGCGCGAGACCGAGTGGTTTATCACCACACTTGATGAAAGCGCGCGCACTTACCGGCAATTTTGTGCACCGCGCTGATAGGCTTGCGCGCTAGAGCCTTTTCGGTTTTGATACCAATCAAAACCGGGCTCTAAGTCTTTGTTTTGACGCGTTTCCGGACGGATAACCGGTATCCACTTATCCTGGAAACGCGCTATTGCGCGCCGCATCCTTAACGAGAAGTGAATCATCCGTAAACAAACGGATAAAATGCACTTTACTTTTTTTTCATCTAAAACATGGCAGAATTTGGACAGGGTTAATGCTGGCGATAAAGACCGGCTGATCCATCAAGACAAGTGCAAAGAAACATGAGTGAAAAAGAAGGGGACATGATATGTCCGTATCGTTAGACTTTAGCGTTTTAGAGGGCGCAGAAAAAATCCTCAGCAGCGAAGAAATGCTGCGCATGGGGCTTGCAGCCTCGACACCGGGTGGTGATACCGAGTTTAATCTCATCACCGCGCATAAATGGTTCAACCTTGCCGCCATGCAGGGCAGCCGTGAAGCGCGTGTGTATCGCTCTGAACTGACCGTCGAGATGACACCGGAAGAAATCGCCGAAGCGCAAAAACAGGCCCGCGAATTTCTGGCCGCCCGCCGCCCGGCCTATCTGGGATAAATATTGCCACCACAGAAATGGGCGTTATTGCTTCTGAATAGCGCTTAAAAATAGTGGCAATAATTGTCGGTTTGGCTATGGTTCGGCACTATGTCGACACTTAGCGCACAGACCATCCAGCAATTACAACAGGCGCTGACGGCTTTTCAGGCCAAAAACTACGCTGCCTGTCTCGATGCAAGCGAGGCGGCTTTGCGGCTTTCGGCCAATCAGGCTGACGCGCTTCACTTCAAAGCCTTGAGCCTTGGCTATTTGCAACGGGATGGGGCGGACAAAGCCTTTATCAAGGCGGCAAAATATAATCCGCGCCCCCATGAAGTTCTTCACAATTACGCAAATTACCTGCGCCGTGCCGGCAAGCTTGGTGAAGCGGAAAAAATATTTCGCCAGACCATTGCCAGTAAGCCGGATTTCGCAGAAGTCTATTATTCTCTGGCACAGCTTTATCTTGAAATGGATGATGCCGGGCAGGCCGAGGCGGCCTTGCGCCAATGTTTGCGCCTGCAGCCCGATCACGCCATTGCCGCAACCGCTTTGGGGGGGGTGTTGAGCGAGAGCCATCGTGCCCAGGAAGCGATTGACGTGTTGGAAAAAATTATTGCCGCCGACCCACAAAATATTTTGGCGCTCAATAATCTGGGGGCGGCCTATCGGGAGGCAGGGGATCTGAAAAAGGCTCTGCTCTATCAACAGCGTGCTGCCAATGCTTTGCAGCTTTCGCCGGATAAAAGGCTGGATAGAAAGCTGTCCGGTGAGGTGATCGCCAATCTGGCGCGGGCCCATCAACGCCTTGGTCAGCAGCAGGAGGCCTATAAGGTCTATCGTCAGGCTTTGGAAACTGACCCGACCAATAGCGAGACCCACCGCGATTATAACCGCCAATTATGGGAGCGGGGCAATAGCAGAGCCTTTTTACGATCCTTCGATCCGGTTTTAAGTGTTGCCAGTGATGAACAAAAAGCAGAGCTTCTCATGGTCAAGGCGTCGCTGGCCCTGCGCGCCGGGAAGGTGGACACAGCGCTGGATGCGGCGCGGGCAACACAGGCCCTGTTCAGCCAGCACGCAGAGGCGTTAGCGCTGGAAGCCGACATTTTGTCGCGGGCAGGCGAGGGCGGGGCCGCCGAGGCCGCTTACCGCAAGGCCATGGCCGCCGGGCCGACACTCGATGTCCTGCATGAATTTGCCGAATTTCTGCTTTCGCAGTCGAGATTTGACGAGGCCAGAACCCTGCTCGACGAGGGGAGCAGGCACCAGCGGGGCATTGAGGGCCTGCAAAAGCAGATTGCGCTTCAGGCTTTGGCCCTTCGGGGCTGTAATGACGAGGCCTATCAGCGTTGGTATGATTACGACCTGCTGACTACCAAGCGGGCGCTGACCCCGCCGCCGGAATATGGCTCGCTGGAAGACTTCATGGCAGCGGTGGAGGAGGGGCTGGAGCCTTTATTCGAGACCGAAAACGCCCCTCTGGAGCAAACCCTGTTCAATGGGGTGCAATCGCCAGGGCATTTATGGGATTTTGATATTCCGGTCATTCAGGCCTTGCGCAAGGCAATGTTCGATGTTGCCTGTGGTTTTGTGGCTGATCTGCCCTTTGATGAGAGCCACCCCTTTTTGAAGCGCCGCCCAGCGACAGATGAAATAGAAAAATCCCTAATGTTTACAGCTTCTTGGTCGGTAAAGTTGAGGTCTGGTGGAGGGCATGTTGACCATATCCACCCACGCGGCTGGATCAGCTCGGCCCATTATGTGCGGGTGCCAAAGGCGCTGCCGAGCCAGACAGACAATTCCAGAGGCGGTTGGTTGCGTCTGGGTGCTTCGGGGGTGCGGGGGCTGGATATGCCAGCCGAGCGCTATATTCGGCCAGATCCCGGCCATCTGGTCCTGTTTCCGAGCTATCTCTGGCATGGGGTTGAGCCTTATACGGATGCTGAACCACGCATCACCACCCCCGTAGATCTGGTACCAGCCTCGCTGCGATGAGTGACATTAAGGACTTATTAACGGGGCTCGGCTAGCAGACGGGCAGGATTTGGTACCTGTAATTCCGCGCATGCAATCCTTGTGTCATTATTGTCACACTGCCTTGGCATTCGTTAACAAATGGAAGCGTTTTCTTGACGATTTTTCGTGAAGGCTGATACTGAATCACAAGGCTTTTGATCACTGTCCCGATTTGCGACAATTTGCGAACGGGATCATGGTTCTAAAGTACTTTTGGGCATTTTGGGATTGCCCAATATAAACCCTGTCCCGGAAGGGGGCGGGATAATCGTAACTAAGCTGGAGGGCTTACATGTCTAAAACTTCTTTTGCCACGCGTCTGTTACAGACGACGATTTTGGCAGGTGCGGTGGCTGCTTTTGCAACCCCTGCTCTGGCCCAGG
Organism: Parvularculaceae bacterium; assembly: GCA_026989615.1. GTDB lineage: Bacteria > Pseudomonadota > Alphaproteobacteria > Caulobacterales > Parvularculaceae > S012-90. The sequence continues at coordinate 4,977 of JALSJA010000300.1, forward strand.
ATGACGAGATTGTCATCACCGGTACGCGGATTGATCGTACCGACCTTGAGGCGCCGTCACCGGTTGCTTCCTTTGATTCAGAAGAGCTTGTGCTGACCAATACGGTCAATACCGAGCAGTTTCTGAACACCTTGCCACAGGCTGTTCCAAGCCTTGACGGCACCTCGAACAACCCCGGTAATGGTACAGCCTTGATCAGCCTGCGTGGCCTCGGCGCATCGCGTAACCTGGTTCTGGTTGACGGTAATCGCTGGGTTTCCTTTGATGGCGGCGGCGCTGTTGACCTCAACTCCATTCCTGCTGCGATGATCCAGCGGGTTGACGTTGTTACCGGTGGTGCATCGGCTGTTTATGGTTCCGAGGCTATTTCCGGTGTTGTCAACTTCATCCTGAAAACGGATTTTGAAGGTCTTGAAATCAGCAGCACCTATCAGACCACCGATCGTCAAGATGGCGACATTTTCGATGTTAACCTGATTGCAGGTGGTAATTTCGCTGATGGTCGCGGTAATGCGGTTGTGACACTTGGTTACACTGATCGTCAGGCCGTGTTCCAAGGGGATCGTGACTTCTCCCGTGTTGCCAATGACGACAATGGCACCGGCTTTGACCCATTTGGTTCATCCGGTGTTCCCGGTACACGTTTCTTTGACGGCTTCGACTTTACCAGTCTCGGTTACACCACAGACGGCACGACCTGTACCGCACCTGCTGGCGGCTCATCCGAAGGCCTCAGCGGCACCTGTATTGGTGGCGCAACCTTTGATGCCAATGGCGATCCAATCCCATGGATCAATTCAGGTCCGAACACCACGCGTTATAACTACGCACCGGTGAACTATCTGCAATTGCCACAAGAGCGTTACAATGCTGCCGGTTTTGTCACCTATGACATCACCGACGACATTACCTTCCGCGGCCGGACCGTGTTCTCGTCCAATGTGGTTGCTCAGGAATTGGCACCAACGCCATTCTTCAATGTGGTCACCATTGGGCCGGGCAGCGGCGGCGTCGATCAGGCGGTTCGTGACCTGATTACCTCCAATGGCGGCTTTAATGATCTCAATGCCAATGGCGTGTTTGATGCCAATGACACTTACACAGTGTTCATCGGTCGCCGGATGCGTGAAATCGGCCCGCGCAATGCAAGCTCCAAACGTGAAGCGCTGCAATTGGCAGGTGGGTTCAGCGGCACATGGCTGAATGATTGGGATTGGGACGTTTTTGGCTCCTTCTCCAAAACAGCCGCCGCTGAAATTCAAACCGGTAATGTTTCCATCTCTGCCATGCAGGATGCGGTCTTGAACCAGGGCTGTAACATTTTCGGCGAGAATAACTTCTCGCAGGCTTGTGTTGACGCTGTTGCCCGCACCGGTGCATCTGTACTGGATGTTGAGCAAACCAATATTGTTGCCTTTACCGATGGCGCGCTTGGCATCACCATGCCGGCAGCCGAGAATCCGGTTCAGTTTGTGGCTGGTGTAGAATATCGTGAATATTCTTCCGACTTCAAACCTGACTCCGTTCTTGGTCCGGATGTGGCTGGTTTCAATCAGGCGCTTCCAATCAAAGGCCGTTACACCGTGTCCGAGATCTTTGGCGAGCTTTATGTGCCATTGGTTGAAGACGCTGCCTTTGCAGATGAGCTGTCCCTGAACGCTGCCTATCGTTATTCCGATTATTCAACGGTTGGCGGTTTGGACACTTACGGCGTTGGCGTTGAATGGGCACCGAACACACAAATCCGGTTCCGTTCACAATATCAGCGTGCTGTTCGTGCGCCGAATATCAACGAGCTGTTCTCGCCACAAACCAATGGTTTCCCGGGTGCGCTTGACCCGTGTTCCAGCGGTTCAACCGGTAGCTTCGTGGCTGGTAATGCAACCTTGATTGCCAACTGTACAGCCAATGGCGTGCCAGCAGGTGTCGTCGGTACGGCATTCAACCCGAACTCTCAGGTTGAAGGTCTGTTTGGCGGTAACCCGAATCTGGGTGCTGAAACAGCTGACACCATCACCGTCGGTTTCGTGGCCCAGCCAGAAGCTGTTCCGGGTCTGATTGTAACAGTCGACTACTACCAGATTGAAGTAGAAGACTATATTTCGACCATTCCGGTTCAGGTTGTTCTCGATGGCTGTTACTTCAATGGCGACGCAAATTTCTGCGCGCTGGTGAATCGTAACGCTAATGGCACGATCGACTTCATCTCTCTGACCAGCCAGAATGTTGCTTTTGCTGGCTCGGAAGGTGTTGATGTTCAGGTCGAATATGGTTGGGATCTCGGTGAAATGGGCGACTTGGCCTTCGATTTCATCGGTGGTTACAAGATCTCTTCCGAGTTCCAGTCACTGCCAACAGAGACCAAAGATGACTGTACCGGTTACTTCGGTGCCAATTATGGTCGCTGTGGTGAGCCAGAGCCAGAGTGGAAACACGCTGCGACTATGAACTGGTCAAATGGCGATATGCTGGCCTCTCTGCGTTGGCGCTATATTGGCGAGGTTCAGGTTGATGATTTCATCGACCCAGGCTTCTCCGGTTCCACAGGTCTGTTTGTAGAATCAATCGATTCCTACAACTATTTCGACCTGACAGGTTCTTACGCTCTTAGCGAAAACCTGACGCTGAATGCGGGTATCCTGAACCTTGCCGACCAACAGCCACCTGAACTGGGTGACTGCTGCTCCGAGCAAGCCAATACCTGGCCGGCAACCTATGGTCCGCTGGGTCGCTCCTTCTTCGTAGGCGCGAAAGCCAGCTTCTAATCTCTAATAAGATTAGACCTGTAAAATTGGAAAGCGGCGAGCAAATGCTCGCCGCTTTTCTTTTGCTCGTTTTGGGGTAGAATGAAGGGCGCTCAGGCCTTCGCTTGTTTGGCGCTATTGTTTTGGGGCGTTTCAAGGGGTGGAGCTTTCATGAAGATTTCAATTTATCGCACACTGACCGAGTCGCTTGGCTTTGGTTGGCGAAATTTCGAACATGTCGCTCGCATATCATGGATGCCGCTTTTATTGCTGACCCTGTTCGGGTTTCTAATCCCTTATATTTATTTCAGCGTACTGACCGGCGGGCCGGTCACCATTAGCGATATAAGCCCGGCTCAGGCCTATCAGCTCCTCGCCAGAAATGCCGCCCGGTTATGGAGTGAGAATTACTGGACAATGTTTTCCATGCAATGGGGAATAGCTGTCATGAATATTATTTTGATCTCCTCCTTTTTTGTCGCCTTGCTGCGCTATGGCGCGCGCGGAACGCCGCTCCCCGGTACATCCTTTCCGGTGTCTTTCGGGTTCAAGCATTTACGATTTATCGGCGCTGCGGTTCTAAGTGGCCTTGGTTTATTTCTTCTTCTGGTTCTCCCCATGGAGCGGGCGGTTATTGCCATGAGTGATTATGTCTCGGAATTACTGGAGAAAAAGGTCTATGTTTTTCCTTTTGAAGATAGCCTTCACACGGTTTCCGAAGAACCGCTGATCAAGGAACGCGGATTTTGGCAAGGACTGCCCAATTTTGTGCAAATTCCTTTCATTGTGGGGCTTGTCTATTTTGGCATGCGTCTTTTTGCCTATCCTATTTTTGTAGCAGCTCACGAAAAGGCCGATCAATATTCGGCCCTGAAGGAAGCCTGGAAACTGACCGGAGGTCTCAATATTTTACGCGTTTCTTTTGCGGCCTTCTTCCTGTTTGTCGTGTTCAATGGCTTTCACTGGTTTGGTGTCGATGTTCCCGGGATTATAGATATTCTGAATAAAGTTATTTTCCCGGCCATATCGTTTGCCATCACTTTTGGCTTCATGCTGGTTGCATCTTCGACG
>JALSJA010000301.1 GCA_026989615.1 Parvularculaceae bacterium
GCCTTGGCACTACTTTCGGCTTTTTTGAAAAAGTCCGGCCATACCGTGACGGGGGCCGGGACGGAGATCCGTGATCTGAGAGGCAAAAAAGCCGGATAATGGAGTTTACGCAGGAAAATATTTTAGCGGCCATAGGGGAGAATGCAGAGATTGCCGTTTCACATGAAACAGTGCAGCGCCTTCAAGCCTTTGATGGTTTGCTATTGGAATGGTCTGGCCATACCAATCTTATCGCCCGGTCAACACTCGAAGATCGCTGGCAGCGTCATTATGTAGACAGTCTTCAGCTCATGGCTTTATTGCCTGATGACCCCATCGACCATCTTGCGGATTTCGGTTCGGGGGCCGGGTTTCCGGGCATGATTTTGGCAATTTTGCTAGCAGATGGCAGGGGGGGCCATGAGCAGAGCAAGCCCCCAAATATCGCCCTCGTGGAAAGTGTCGGCAAGAAAGCAAGCTTCTTGCGGGCCGCAAAAGAGCGTCTTGGCCTGCCTCATCTCACTATCTATAACGCAAGGATTGAAAGCCTTGTTTTGAATCCAAAACCAAATATCATCACCGCCAGAGCACTCACAAAACTGGATCGCCTCTTGGCCTATGCCGATCCTGTTCTGGCGCCAAATGGGTGCTGCCTGTTTCACAAAGGGCGCAGCTTTAAAGAAGAATTGACCGAGGCTGAGAAGCGGTGGAATATGCAGGCCATACCGCATCAGAGCCGAACCGAGCCGGAGGCGGCGATTATTGAAATTCGAGGCCTTGAGCCAAAAGGGGCCTTTGCTCCGAGAAAGTGATCTTCCAGTGGGAAAAGCAAAACGGGAAAAGCTGGTATGACCGGACCGCGCGTGCTGGCTGTCGCCAATCAAAAGGGCGGCGTCGGCAAAACCACCACGGCGATAAATCTTGGTACCGCTCTGGCGGCCATTGGCGAGACGGTATTACTCATTGACCTTGATCCACAGGGCAATGCGTCCACGGGTCTGGGCATACCGGCCAGAGAGCGCCCTGTCACCACCTATGAGGTCTTGCTTGATGAGGCCGAGTTGGCTGCGGCGGTGATGAAAACCGGCGTGCCACGCCTATTTGTCGCGCCCGCCGGGGTTGATCTTGCCGGGGCCGAAATCGAGCTGATTGACGAGCCCGACCGCCATTACCGCCTTGATAAGGCCATCAAAGCCTATGCGCGCCAAAACCCGGCCATCAGCTATATTCTGATTGATTGCCCGCCTTCTTTGAGCATGTTGACCCTGAACGCCATGGCCGCCGCCAATGCGGTCTTGATCCCCTTGCAATGCGAATTTTTTGCCCTTGAAGGATTGTCGCAAATCCTGCGCACGGTTGAAACAATTCGCACACGGATTAACCCTGACCTTGAATTGCAAGGCATTGTCCTGACCATGTATGACGGGCGCAATAATCTTTCGCGACAAGTGGCGCAGGATGTCCGTAGCCATATGGGGGACAAGGTCTACCGAACAGCCATTCCGCGCAATGTGCGCATTTCAGAAGCGCCCTCCCATGGTAAACCGGCCCTGCTTTATGACCTGAAATGCCCCGGCAGCCAGGCCTATATTCGTCTGGCCAGCGAAGTCATCCAGCGTGAAGGCCTGCATACAGAGCGCCAATCTGCCTAAAGCACAAATTTGACGATTAAAGGACCAGAAGGAATGAGTAAAAAGCGATTGGGACGCGGTCTTGATGCTCTGATGGGAGAATTGCCCAGCCGCGATGACGATATACAGAGCGCACATAAAACAAAGATTGCAGAAAACAATCTGCCTATCGCCTTTTTGTCTCCGGCCAAAGACCAGCCACGCAAAAACTTTTCCGATGCGGCCATAGCCGAACTTGCCGCCTCCATAAAACAACGTGGCATGGTGCAACCAATATTGGTGCGGCCACTATCCGGTGCCCGTGACCGTTATGAAATTGTTGCCGGGGAGCGCCGTTGGCGTGCGGCGCAGCAGGCGGGTCTGCATGAAGTTCCGGTTATCATCCGTGAGCTGAGTAATAGTGAAGCGGCAGAAATAGCCCTGATCGAAAACATTCAGCGGGTTGACCTGAACCCCATAGAAGAAGCAGACGCCTATCAAAAACTGATAGCCAGGCATGGCCGCAGCGCTAAGGAAATTGCCGAGGCGGTGGGTAAAAGCCGCAGCCATATCGCAAATCTTTTGCGCCTGCGCGATCTGCCAAAGGCGGTAAAAAACTTTATCAATGAGGGCGCGCTAAGCATGGGCCATGCCCGGGCTATCCTTGGCACCAAAGATCCAACCGCATTGGCCAAGAAGGTTATCGCCGAAGGATTAACCGTGCGGGCAACGGAAAAACTGGCGGGGCAGGACAGTGATAAAAAGCTCTTGAAGCACAAGAAAAACAAAAAACAAAAACCGTCAAGCAGCGCCGCCGTCAAAGATGCCGATATACGCGCCTTTGAGCGGATGATTGAAGATGCGCTGGGCCTTGAGGTCGATCTGGACCATCAGGGAAAATCGGGCGGCAGATTGAGCATAAATTATGAAACTCTCGACCAGCTGGATGATATTTGCAAACGCCTGTCGGGTCTTGGCGTATAGGCCTCCTTGCGTTGTTCTGAAAAGGCTCTAAGTCTTTGTTTTGACGCGTTTCCGGACGGATAACCGGTACCCACTTATCCTGGAAACGCTCTAGCGGGCCATGCGTCGTGCACTCATAACGCTAAGGCGCAAGGCGGTGCGCTCTGCCAGTTCATGCACGGGCGCGCCCGTTGTTTTTGCCGCCAGCTCTGCTTCCATCAACATCGCCAAAGCCTGATCCAGAGCGGATTTCGTCCAGACCCGTAACCATTTTTCAAATTGCAGGCTTTCCGGATAAAAAACCGGCGGCCGTAATTTATTCATGGCGTCACGCACCCCGGCGCCCTGATCCATATAGCTGCGCGCTTGTGACAGCCGCAGGAAAAGGCGAATACTCATGCGCAGCCAAGCAAGAGCGCTTGCCCCGCTTTCCTTGGCAGAGGCCAGCGCCTCGGCCAGCGCTTTAGGATCCCCGCCAGCAATCAGGGGCATAATTTTTCCCATGGCATCAGCGCCGGAACGGGCAAGGCTGGCCTCGATATCACGCAAAACAATTTCGTAATCGGCTTGTTCGCGGCACCCTTTCGGACCCACATATAAAATCAGTTTTTCAACTTCCCCCCGGTTAAGGGCGCGATCATTACCAAAACCGGAAAGCAGGCTTGATAAAGCCGCTTCATTTATGGTCAGCCCCTCTTTGCCGAGCATTTCCAGAACCATGGCGCGCAAATCAAGCTGATTGTCCTGATAGCAGGGCAGGGCAACGGCTTTCTTGCTTTTTTCAAATAATTTTCGCAAAGCGCTGGATTTGGCGAGCATGCCCGCTTCTACCAATACCAGCGCATTGGGGGTGAGGCTATCGGCATCCAGCGCCTTGATTAAATTATCGCAGGCCGCAAGAATAATTTGGGAGGTGCCACGAATACGGATAACCCGTTCTCCACCCATAAAAGAAAGCGCTGCGGCTTCATCGCAAAGGCGCGCTTTGTCCCCGCGCAAATCTTCTTCGGTCAGTTCAATAAAATTAAACGGGTCTTTCAAATCTTTGACAATGCGTTTGGCCAGATGATCCGAACGCTCTCGCACAGCGCCAGCATCATCGCCATAAATCAAAACCGCGTTTATCCGCGGGTCAGGTTGTGCCAGAAAGCCTTTAATGTCTTTGCCTTTAAGGGCTGTCATGAAAACCCTCTATTCATCAAAGCCACGCAGGGCAAGGATCAATTCCATTTCCAGCTGGCTTGCAAGATCTTCAATGGATTTGCGCCGGGCCTGCTCTTCACCCACAAGGGAAGAATATTGCGACGGCACAATACCATAGCCATTGGTGGCGCTGAGCGTTCCCTTAAAGGTTTTTTCCGTATCGCGATGTACGAGTTTATAAGAGGCGCGCAAAGTATAGGAAAAGCGGTTGGTATTGGCCTCACCGGTAACCGCGACAGAAATTCGTGACTCTTTTAAAAGCACAATCAAATCAAATTCTGCGGCCTGCGCTTCCCCCAGCCGCTTTTTCAACTCGCGCTGAAACATATAGCCGGTGGTGGCAGGTTCGGTAATGTCGGCAACAGCAATTTTGGCGAGGCGGTCCTGTAAAGTGCTGCCATTTTCAAGCTCCCCATAAAGAGGCGTAAAGCCGCAAGCGCTTAGAAGGGGTATGAGCAGAACAAATGCCCAAAAGACCGGACGGCAAGGCAAGGCTGGCTGGCGATTTCGCATTTTCTTCCTCTGGCAAAGATGCCCTAAACAACAATATTGATGATACGGCCGGGAACGATGATAAATTTGCGAATTTCCTTGCCCTCAATATGACGCTGAACGCTGCTATTGGACAAGGCCAAAGCCTCAATTTCCTCGCGGCCGAGATCGGGCGCAATTTCCAGCTCGGCGCGCCTTTTGCCATTGATTTGAACCGGTAAAATAATGGTTTCGGAGCCAAGAAGGTCTTTGTTGTAACTGGGCCACGGGGCGTTGGCGACCATGCCATCCCCACCCAGCGCCTGCCAGCATTCCTCTGCCAGATGGGGGGTAAAGGGGGCGATCATGCGTATTAATGCACTATAGGCTTCGGCGATGGCGGGCTTGCTGGCATCGGCTTGCTTTTTGATATGGCCGATAAATTCATAAATTCGGGCAATCGCCTTGTTGAACCGGAAATTTTCAATATCCAGACCAACCCCCTCAATCGTCTGATGGGTGATATGGCGCAAATCCTTGTCTTGAGGCCCGCTCAGGGCATCAATTTTATCAAAATCCACTCCCTCAAACAGGCCCTGCTGGCTGGCGGCCATATCCCAGATGCGATTGACCAGACGCCAAGCGCCTTCCACGCCGGAATCTGTCCATTCCACATCGCGCTCCGGGGGTGAGTCCGACAGGACGAACCAGCGCGCGGCATCGGCCCCATAGGTTTCGGCGATGACTTCGGGGGAGACCACATTCTTTTTCGATTTCGACATTTTCTCGATGGCGCCCTTGGTGACCGGCGCGCCATTGTCAATTTCAACCCATTGGCCATTGCGATTTTCAACCTGTTCCGGAAACAGCCAGTCCCCTTTTTCATTCTTGAAGGTGGCATGGGTGACCATGCCTTGGGTGAACAGATTTTTGAAAGGCTCATCAAGACCAACATGGCCACAAGCCTTCATCATGCGGGTGAAATAACGGGCATAAAGAAGATGTAAAATGGCATGTTCAATGCCGCCAATATATTGATCCACCGGCAACCAGTAATCCACTTCTTTGCGATTGGTCGGGCTTTCCCCATCCGGCCCGGCAAAGCGGGCAAAATACCAAGATGAATCGACAAAAGTATCAAATGTATCGGTTTCGCGCTTGGCATCTTTGCCGCATTTGGGGCAGCTTGTATTCTTCCATGTGGGGTGGCGCTCCAGCGGGTTTCCGGGCTTTGAAAAATCAACATCGTCGGGCAGCTTGACCGGGAGGCTTTCCTTTGGCACCGGCACGACACCGCAAGTATCACAATGAATGACAGGGATGGGGCAGCCCCAATAGCGCTGTCTGGAAATTCCCCAATCACGCAATCGCCAGCTTGTGGTGCCTTCACCAATCCCTTTATCTTCAATGTGTTTAATGATTTTCGTTAAAGCGTCGTCTACGGATAATCCGTTCAGAAACTCGGAATTGAACAATATGCCGGGGCCGGTATAGGCTTCATCCCTTATGGTGTAATCTGCCGGATCTTCTTGCGGCGGCAAGACAACAGGAATAACCGGCAGATCATATTTGCGGGCAAAATCCAGATCGCGCTGGTCATGGGCCGGACAGGCAAAGACAGCGCCGGTGCCATATTGCATCAAAATAAAATTAGCGACCCATACGGATAGTTTTGTTCCGGGAATGAGCGGGTGTTGCACCTCGATGGCAAGGCGATAGCCCTTCTTTTCAGCGCGCTCGATAGCCTCTTCGGTGGTGCCGGTTTTGCGACATTCTGCAACAAAGTCTGCAAGCGCCGGATCGTTTTCGGCCAGAGCCTGCACCAAAGGATGGTCGGGGGACAGGCCTATAAAAGAAGCGCCAAAAAGCGTGTCGGGTCTGGTGGTGAACACATCAATGCCGTCAAAGCCGTCAACCGGATCGCCGCTGATGGGAAAGGTCATTTTCAGACCATAGGATTTGCCGATCCAGTTTTTCTGCATCAGCCTGACATTGTCCGGCCAGCCATCAAGGCGACCATCATCAATCGCCGCCAGTAAATCTTCGGCCATATCGGTGATTTTGAAAAACCATTGGGATAATTCGCGCCGCTCGACCTGCGCTCCGGAGCGCCAGCCCTTGCCGTCAATCACCTGCTCATTGGCCAGTACGGTATTGTCCACCGGATCCCAGTTCACATAGGATTTTTTGCGGTCCACAAAGCCCTTGGCATAAAAATCCAGAAACAGACCCTGCTCATGGACATAATATCCGGGATCGCAAGTGGCAAATTCCCGGGACCAATCAATGGAAAGGCCCATTTGCTGTAATTGCGCACGCATGACCGCGATATTGTCATAAGTGACCTTGGCCGGATGGCTGCCCCGTTCAATGGCGGCATTTTCCGCCGGCATGCCAAAAGCGTCCCAGCCCATGGGGTGCAAAACATTAAACCCCCTGGCTTTCTTATAGCGGGCAATGACATCGCCCATGGAATAATTGCGCACATGGCCAAGATGGATTTTGCCCGATGGGTAGGGAAACATTTCGAGGATGTAAAAACCCCGTTTTTCGGGGTCAAACTCGGTCTTGAAAACCTGCTTTTCGGCCCATATTTTTTGCCATTTTGGCTCTGTGATTTTAGGGTTATAACGGCCCATTTTTCTTTCCTGTTTCGTATTCGAAATAATAGTTTTACCGGCCCAGCAAGCACAAGAAAAACGCGCCCGCAATGTTTATAAGCGAGCGCGCCCATTTAAAAGCCGTCAAGGCCGGAATTTGCCAATGAATCAAGCGCCGCTTTAATTGATCGAGTTTAGCCGTAGTTCACGGGCGCGGGTCAGAATGGCATTTTCCACTTCGCGGGCGGTGGAAGGATTGGTTTTGGCATCCATCCAGCCATTGGCGGTCAATTCCTGACGAAATATCGCAACCCGCAAGGCATCTGCCCGCAAGGCGGTGTCGAGAATATAGACTGTGGTTTTGAACCGCTCATTGGGTGGCTCGCCATTGGCACGGGGAACCCCATACCAATCGGTGATGATAATGCCGGCAATAGGGTCGGCTGAAAAAATCGGCATAAAATCAAGGGTTTCCAGAGAGGCGGCCCATAAATAGCGATTAACCGATGTGGCGACACCGGATTTACCGTCCAGAGAATAGGAAGGCAGGCCAGCAACACGGTTGTTTCCGGCCTTATTGCCCCCGGCGCAGGCGACAAGAAATGCGGCCATACCGGCAATGGCAACCAATTTTAAGACGCGGGCTTGTTCCGGGCGCAAGGTCGGACGCAGGGTTAAGGTTGAAAACATGCGTAAAATGCTCCTGACAGTGGTAAGGGCTTTGAAAAAGGGCTTATACCCTGTTTCCCCGTTAAAGCCTAAATATGTGGCCCTGAAAAGGCCTGATAATGGTGAAATCTCTGTTATTTGAGCCAGATAGGCTAGGCTAGCGTTAACCTATCGTGGCTTTGGTATCACAAGTTGAAAAATCCGCAAGGATTGCGATGACATGGCGGTCAGTTAACCTCTTCGGCCTTTATTTCACAAATTTCCATGGCTAGATTAGGGCTGTGGCAGATTGTGCCACGGCATTTGTTTCGGGGATACCGAGCCTGTGACTTCATTGTCCGGTAAGCGACAGACATTGCAGCAAGAATTAACCGGCGCGACCAAAAGGTCCGGTAGGCTGGGATTTTTGCGCGCCTATCTGTTGACGGGGATTGCGAGTTTCGGACTGGCTGGCTCCATTCTTTTTGGCCCTGCTCTTGCCCAATCGGATGAGATTGAGGTCGAGGTTAAGGGCAGTGCGTCTTTTGTCGCCGGTATTGTTGATGGCGAAAGCAAAAGCGATGCGGATATTCGCGTCGGGGTTACGGCCTCTACCGTTTTGGATAATGGCCTTGAAGTCGGCGGCACGGTCGAAGCCCGCGGCGATGGTCAAATGCCCCCGGCCTATTGGAGTGGCGGGCGTTATTCCGGTCTGACCAGCGGTGGCCCCCGGGGCATTGGCAATGATGGCGGCGATGTTTACCTGCAATCGGCCTTTGCCTATGCCCGTGGTGGTTTTGGCTATGTGGCCTTGGGTCGCGATAATGGTGTTGCCAGCCAGCTGGCGATTGCCTCGCCCACGGTATTTTCTGCGATTGGGGTCAATGATTGGCGTACCGACCTTACCGGGCTGAACGATGTCCACACCATTAATGATTTTTCCGGCCACGCAACCAAGCTGACCTATATGGCGCCGGCCAATTTGTTTGGCGGGGTTTTGGGCGGTGTGCAAATCGGTGTTTCCTATTCTCCGTCTACAGATGAATGCGGTGTTGGGGCCTGCGCGCCCGTCGGCGGGTTTGCGCCGTCAGCCTTAGGCGCCCCGAGCGCAGCCGGTCTTCCTGCCTTTGCCAAATGGGAAAATATTGTCGAGACCGCGTTGTATTACGAAAAAGCGCTTGGCTCTGACCGTGACAGTCCGCGCCTTGGTTTGGGGGCAAGCTATCTAAGCGCCACCGAAGATGCCACTGACCCGAGCGGTCTGCTGGATGATTATAATGCCATGACG
>JALSJA010000302.1 GCA_026989615.1 Parvularculaceae bacterium
ATTTCGCATTAGACCCCGGCGTCGGCGTCTGCGGCAAAGCCGGCCAGGGCGTGCCCGTGGGTGTCGGCCAGCCAAGCTTGAAGATCGACAAGCTGACAGTTGGCGGCGCCGGCTAGAGCGTTTCCAGGATAAGTGGACCCTTCGAGACGCCGCTTCGCGGCTCCTCAGGGTGAGGCCGGTTTTCGGATAAGAAGTGCTCAAAAACAAAGACTTAGAGCCCGGTTTTGATTCCATCAAAACCGAATAGGCCCTAAGGCGGACTTAACTCTCGCCCGCCCAAAAGCAACACTGAAAAGGCTCTAAGGCGCTGATTTCTTTTTTCTTCGATTCTGCGTCCGGTTTTGTAATGGATGATTTTCAAATACCAGATTTTTCAACCGCTCCTGCGCTACATGGGTATAGATCTGTGTGGTGGTGATATCCGCATGGCCGAGCATTTGCTGCACCGCCCGCAGATCCGCCCCGCCTTCCAGCAAATGGGTAGCAAAGGCATGGCGCAACACATGGGGAGAGATTTTTGATGGCGCGATCCCTGCGCGCATAGCCAATTCTTTCAGCATTTGCGCAAAACGCGCTGTCGTTAAATGACCGCTTTTGCCCCGCGACGGAAACAGAAATTTCGAGCCGCCCTTGGCAACAAATTTTTCGCGCCCTTCAGCCAAATATTTTCCAACCGCTTCAATGGCAGGTTCTGACAAAGGCACCATACGTTCCTTATCGCCCTTGCCGCGCACCAGCAAAAATGGCTGGCCCTTGCGAATCGCCCCCATAGGCAGGCTGACCAGTTCGGAAACCCGCAAGCCGGAGGCATAAAGAATTTCCAGCAATGCTTTCAAGCGCAAGGCTTTTGCCTTGCCGCCCCCTCCTTCTATTACAGCGCTGGCGGCAAGCAATTTTTCTGTTTCTGCAAGGCTCAATATTTTTGGCAAGGGCCTTGTGGTTTTGGGCCGTTCAATCAGCGCCGCAGGATTATCTTTGCGCACCCCTTCCCCATGGGCAAAGCCGTAAAACTGTTTCAAAGCCGACACGCAAAGCGCCGTTGTCGCCGCCGCCCGTCCTGTCTTGTGCAAATGGGCCAGATAGGCGGCAATATCATCATGGCTGGCTTTTATCAGGCCGCCCCTTCCTTCCTTTGCAAGAAAGGCAGAAAAACGCTGCAAATCGCGACCATAATTGCGCGTCGTACGCGCAGAAGCCCCGCGCTCTACCAGCATCATTTCCAGAAAGGCTTCCAGCAATCCAGCGTCCTGCGGTGATAAGGCACCGGCCGTCATGGAGCTATCCTCGGCGTTGCGGTTTCAGGCGCGGTATCACCATATCGCTGGCGGCATTGGCATGCTCTACCTTGTCACCATTGGCCGCCCCCCCATCATCAGGCAAGCCGCCGGTCATGCGTTTGCGCTGGGCGATGAAATGATGGGTCTCGCCAAAAACCTGCGTAAATGCGATTTGCTGATTAATAATATCCAGTCCGGATTTTTGCATGGCGCGCCCGGCAATCGTGTCTCGGATAGCAGCCAGTTCGCCACTGCCGCCAAGTCCCATGCCGGTCATGGCAAGCAGGCCCTCAACTCCTTTTGAGCGCGCTTCGGCGGCATTGATCGCTATAGCCACGAGACGGGCAAGAGAGGCGGAACTGCCACGCGGGGCCGGAAAAGACGCCATGGCTGTCGGGGTTGAAACCGTCGGCAATCCGTAGACAGAAGAAATATAATCCGCCGCACTGCGCTGCCACATAGACGTCAGCGCCAATAGCGACAAGGCCGCCTCTTGGGGTTGCTCTGCGGATTGGTCAAACAGTAAAGCCCCTACCCAACGCTCAACCAAATCCCGGTCTTTCATGGCAATGCCCACAAGGGCAAACTCGCCGGCCCAGGGCGCATAGTTCTGCACTACCGAGAATTGCTGCACATCCCGATAATAAAGCCCGGCCAATGCCTGAAAACGATAGGGATCAGACGCATTGCGCAAAGCCGTCCCGATCAGGCTTTCCTTATCGAAATTGCCACCATCCATAGCCAGTTTCGAGGCCTGAAATACCAAAGCATCAACCAGCAAATTATCACGATCGCGCTTTTGTATTTTGACCGCATCAGCCAATTGCTCGGTTTCAAATTCCATAGAGGCAAAAATTGACGCCAGCTCATCTGTAGAAATAACCCCATGGGCCGCCATCCGCATGGCACTGGCAGCGCGCATTTCCGGCGGCGCGGCCTTGTCGCGGGCAAGGGCTGTAAACACCGCCCCTTCCGCTTTTTCCAGCATGTCACCTTTCAATGGCAATTCCAGCTGGCGCATTGCTGCGTAATGAAAGCCATCCACAGGCGCTACCGATTTGCGCGGTTTTTGCCCTGTGGCGATGGCATTAAAAAGCTTGATATCAATATCGGACAAATCGCTGGCTTCCTGCAACAGGCCAAAGGTCAGATCCGCCGCAGCATTTTCTCCGGTTGCCCCATAGCAAAGCAAGCGCAATTTCAACCAGAACGGACGATCGCGCCCGCGCAATAAGGTCTCGCCGCGCTGACAGGCCCCGGTCATGTCTCCATCCATCATCGCCGCATAGGCAATGGCTTCTGCCAGTTCCGGCTCGCCCTCAATATTGCCGGCAAGGCCGGCAAGGCTTGCGGCCTGCTCATAAAAGCCGATCCGCGCCAGCACCATCAGCTTTTTGCCGGTCAGCACATTATCAGCCCCTCGGGGCGAAGACCCCGGCGACAGCAGCAGGCGCTTATAGCTTTCGGTTTGTGCCGGATGATCAAGACGGGTCGGCAGATTATCCAGTAGATAGGCAACATCACTGGCCGAAGCCCCTTGCCATAAATCCCGGGGCATTGCCCCTTTGGCCGCCGACAATGTGCCAAGGGCAAAACTGTCCTGACCGAAAGATTCCGTTTCCACCTCCACAGGAATGGGCGAGCCGCTATTTTGCGCCATAGCAGCGCCAAAAAGGGCCGTTCCTGTCAGGCCGGCACCTGCAAGCATCAGGACTGCCGCCATTTTTGCTCGATAATTATTGGCCATTAAGTTCAATCTCCTGATGAATCTGTTGGGTTTCGGGCTCCATCCTGTCCCCCAGAACATAGAGCAAAATGACCGCCAATACGAAAAAGACGACCAAAAACAGTGTAAATTTCACGCAAAACCGCTCCTCATAAATCCTGCCAGCCCAGATAAGCGGGCCCCTTGCCAATCATTTCAAGAGCCCAAACCCTAAACCAGTGCGTTAGAGAAGAAAAGCGGCGCTTTTATGTTGATTTCGCCTGTTTATCCCCCTCCTTAAGCAATAGTAATGCTTCCTAAAATCAACGCCTTGGGCTAATTCTCTAACTCTGATGACGAAAAAAGCTGACAGCAAAAAACTGGGACAGGCCCTGAACCGGCCGATTATCCTGATTGGCATGATGGGCGCCGGCAAAACCACCGTCGGGCGACGGCTTGCCACCGCACTTGATATCCCCTTTTTTGATGCGGATATGGAAATTGAGCGCGCCGCCGGCATGCAAATCGCGGATATTTTTGAAGCCTATGGAGAAGAAGAATTTCGCCACGGGGAAATGCGCGTGATTGAGCGCCTGCTGAAGGAAGAGAAAATCCATGTTCTGGCCACGGGCGGCGGCGCCTTTATTCGTCCCGAAACGCGAGCGCTGATCCAGGAAAAAGCCATTTCCGTCTGGCTGAAGGCCGATATCGATATTTTGCTGGCCCGCACCGCCAAGCGCGATACCCGACCACTCCTGCGCCAGGGAAACCCCCGCGAAATATTGGAGCGCCTGTCGCGCCAACGCGACCCCATCTATGCTGAGGCCAGCATCACCGTTGAAAGTGTCAAAGGCCCCCATAAGGAAATCGTCGATCGCATATTGCATCTTCTGCAATCCAGCCTTGATCGGCAACCGGAACCAGAGACCAGCAAGAATGAAAGCCAATTTCGCGTAAAATCATGACCCAGACCCAAACCCTTCAGCTAGAGCTTGGCTCCCGCGCCTATGCCATTGAAATTGGCCATGGCTTGCTGGCGCAATTGCCAAGTCTGCTAAAACCCCTATTGGCACGGCCCAAGCTGGCGATTGTTACTGACAGCAATATTGCCCCGCTTTATGGGGAAAAATTGCAACAGCTTTTGCAAAAAGCCGGTATTGAAAGCAATCTATTTACCGTAGAAGCCGGCGAAAGCGCCAAGAGCTTTGCGGTACTGGAGCACTTATGTAACGATTTGCTGGCCGCAAAAATCGAGCGTGACGATGTGGTTCTTGCTCTTGGTGGCGGCGTGATTGGCGACCTCACCGGCTTTGCCGCCGCTATTTTGCGCCGGGGCTGTCGTTTTGTGCAGTTCCCCACAAGCCTGCTCGCACAGGTTGATTCGTCGGTTGGCGGCAAGACCGGCATTAACAGCCCCCTTGGTAAAAACCTGATAGGCGCATTTTGCCAGCCCTCCCTCGTGGTCATCGACCCGGAGGTTCTTGCCACCCTGCCGCCCCGCCATTTGCGGGCCGGCTATGCGGAAATTGTCAAATATGGACTGATCAATAATGCCGGTTTTTTCAACTGGCTTGAAGAAAATGGCGTAAAACTTCTTGCCGGAAACGCGCCTGCCACGATCCACGCCATCAAAACCTCTTGCGCCGCCAAGGCGGCCATCGTCGCCCGTGACGAGCGCGAAACCGGCGAGCGGGCCCTGCTCAATCTCGGCCACAGCTTTGGCCACGCTCTGGAGGCCCTGACGGGATTTGGCGAGCGGCTCTATCATGGCGAGGCGGTTGCTCTTGGCATAGCGCTCGCCTTTCGTTTCTCAACCGCTCTGGGGCTTTGCCCGCCTGAACAGGCCCGGCGAGTGGTCTCGCATTTTGATGCCCTTGGCCTGCCCACGAAAATCGCGGCAATCGACCCCGAAGGCAGTATCACAGCCGAAGCCATGCTTGGCACCATGCTGCAGGATAAAAAAATGCGCGGCGGGCATTTGACACTTGTTCTCGCTCGCGCCATTGGTGATAGCGTCTTGGAACATGATGTCGACATGACGGCGTTGAAAGAATTTTTACTAAAGGAAACCACCCGGTGAGCGATCAGGAACTTATTATTCGAAGTGGCATAGTCTTATTTCTTCTAGTCCTCTCCGGCTTTTTTTCCGGCTCTGAAACCGCATTAACGGCAACGTCACGCTCAACCATTAAAAGCCTCGCCGATAATGGCAATCGGCTGGCCCAGAATGTTTATCGTCTGACCGAGAATCGCGAGCGTCTGATTGGGGCGATTTTGCTGGTCAATAATCTCATCAATATTCTTGCCTCGGCTCTGGCCACCTCTATCGTGGTTGAAAAAATCCCCGGCGATAACGGCATATTGGTGGCCACCGGCATCATGACCGCCCTGATTGTCATCTTTGCCGAAGTCATGCCCAAAACCGCCGCCATTGCCCGACCGGAAGGCTTTGCCATGATTATCGCTGCCCCCATGCGCTGGGTGGTGTTTTTGTTCGCCCCCATCACCCATTTGGTGCAAACTCTGGTGCGCGCCATATTGCACACCTTCGGCCTTGATGTGTCCCAAGAAAAGGCGGTCCTGTCGGTCAACGAAGAATTACGCGGGGCAATTGATTTGCACCATGAGCAGGGGCGGGTTGAAAAAGATGCCCGCGATATTATCCGCGGCGCTCTTGATCTCGATGAAACCCGCCTTGATGAAATCATGGTCCATCGCAAAAACATGGAAATGATCAATGCGGACCTGCCCAAGCGCGCCATCATCGAGACTGTGCTTTCAAGCCGCCATACGCGTATTCCCCTGTGGCAGGACAATTCTGACAATATTGTCGGCATTCTCCACGCCAAGGATTTGCTGCGCGAGATTTGGCGCGCCGGAGGTAAGGCGGAAAAAGTTGATATTATGAATGCGGTCCGTGAGCCCTATTTTGCGCCGGAAACCACCACATTGCTCGAACAGCTTGATGCTTTCAAATCCACCCAGCAGCATTTCGCCCTGATTGTTGATGAATATGGGGCCATTATGGGGCTGGTCACCATGGAAGATATTCTCGAAGAAATTGTCGGCGAGATTGAAGATGAGCACGACGCACCGGTGCAAGGGGTGCGGCCACAGGCCGATGGCTCGGTGCAGGTGGATGGCGCGGTTACCTTGCGCGATCTCAACCGGGCGATGGATTGGCGCCTGCCCGATGAGGCCGCTGTCACCATTGCCGGTCTTGTGATTCACGAGGCACAGACCATTCCTGAAAAGGGGCAGATTTTTTCCTTTCACGGATTTCGTTTTGAAATTCTTGGCCGTCGCCGCAACCAGATCACGGCGTTGAAGATCACACCGCTTGACGAGAATAATAAAACCGAAACAGCGCCATCGGACAGCCAGTAATGAAGTTTTCTTTGCCCAAGCCCAAACCGGGCAAACATGCGATCATCTTTTTATTCATTACCATTCTCATATCGATGATTGGTTTTGGTATTATCATTCCGGTAATGCCGGATTTGATCCAGCAACTTACCGGCGAGGATATTTCAGGCGCGGCGCGTTATGGCAGCTATCTGATGCTGGTCTATGCGGTGATGCAGTTTTTCATGGCCCCTATTATTGGCGGGCTGTCAGATCGTTTCGGGCGACGGCTGGTTATCCTCACCTCCCTTGGCGCTTATGCGATTGATTATACTTTGATGTCGCTTGCACCCACCTATGCGTGGCTGATTTTGGGACGGGCCATTGCCGGAGCCTGCGCCGCCACCTATGCCACCTCCAATGCCTTCATCGCTGATATTTCGCCGCCCGAAAAACGCGCCGCCAATTTCGGCCTGATGGGCGCAGCCTTTGGCCTTGGCTTTATTATCGGCCCGCTGATTGGGGGCTGGCTCGGGGATATCAATGTCCGCTATCCCTTCTATGCGGCAGGCGGCTTGGCAACGATCAATTTCATCTATGGATTTTTTGTTCTGCCGGAAACCCTGCCCGCAGAAAAGCATCGCAAATTTGACTGGCGCCGCGCCAATCCCCTCGGCAGTCTTTTTCAGGTCTGCAAACATCCCGTGATTGCCATTATTCTGGTGTCCTATTTCATGGTCATGTTTGCGCAAAATTCCTTCCCGGCGGTTTGGGCCTATTTTGCCGAAGAAAAATTCTCCTGGAGCGCAAGCCAGATCGGCTATTCCCTCGCTTTTGTCGGCCTGTTATCCGCCCTTGTGCAAGGGGGGCTGGTGCGCCCGCTCATGCCCAAGCTAGGCGAAGTGCGGGCTATTCTGCTGGGGGCAACCTCCATGGTTTTGGCCCTGCTTGGCTATGCCTTGTTTACACCCTCAGGAAATTGGGTTTATTTGTGGATTATTGTCGGCTCGGTCAGTGCCTTCACCATGCCCGCCATGCAGGCGATTATGTCACGGGTGACCGGCCCAAAAGCGCAAGGAGAATTGCAAGGAGCGATTGCCTCGGTGATGAGCCTGACCTTGATGAGTTCGCCCTTTATCATGACCCAGCTTTTTGCCCATTATACGGATCGTGCGCATGATATTGTTTATTTCCCCGGCGCACCCTTCCTATTGGCGGCGATGCTGGTGGCGGTCGGGCTGGTGCCTTTAATTCTTATGCTACCCAGAGTGCAAAAAGCAGCGCCCAATGCCCCCACTGCCGAAGATGTAAAGCTCTAGCTCCTATTCGGCCGGGTCGAGGCGATAGACCGCCCCTTTGATGGAAATCACATAAAGCTCGCCAAAGCCATCACGCCCAAAGCTGGCGATCAGGTCCACGCGGCCTATTGCATCATCCCATGAACGTTGTTGCGTTACCTCGCCCTTGTCGTAAAACAGGCTGGAGATTTGCCCGCTGCAAAAGTCCCCATAAAAATAATGGCCGTTAAGGGCAGGAATTTTCTCCCCGCGATAGACATAGCCGCCGGTGATGGAACAACCCGCGCGCGTCGGATAGGTCGCGATTGGCCAGACAATATCCTTTTCGCGACAAGTGCTGTCTTTCAGACATGAATTGCCTTCCGCCAAAGGCCAGCCAAGATTAAGCCCGCTTGAAGCTGCCCCGGCGGCAATGACATCGATTTCCTCTTCGCCCGACTGACCCACATCGGCAATATAAAGCTGCTCCTCATCAAAGGAAAAACGCCATGGATTGCGCAAACCATAAACCCAGGCCTCTGGCGCGGGACCGCTTATGTTCGGGTTATCGTGCGGAATGGAAAATGGCGCACCCCCATCGGGGTCAACACCAATGCGCACCATCGTCCCGAGCGCTGTATCAAAATTCTGGCCATTGTCATAGGTGTCATTACCCCCGCCGCCATCGCCCAGACCCAAATAAAGATAACCATCAGGACCAAAGGCGATCATGCCGCCATTATGATTGCCCGCCGGTTGCGCAAGGGTATAAATAATCCGGCCATTTTCCGCATCAAAACTGCCGCTTTGCTCATCGAAGCGAAATTCCTCGATCACACTTGTAAGATTTCCGGTGGTGTAAGAGGCATAGGCCACGCCATTTTCAAGAAATTGCGGATGCAGAGCGAGGCCCAATAATCCGGCTTCGCCTTTATGGGTCACCCGATCGCGAATATCCAGAGCAATATGCCGCTCCCCCTCCTCCAGCAGGACAATCACGCCATTTTGCTGCACCACAAATAAGCGATCATCTTGCGGGGCGGCGGTAAGAAAGAGCGGGCTTTCAAAATCTTCCGCTACAAGGGTCAGTTTAAGCTTGGTTGAGGCCTCAGAAGATGATTCTGTTTCGGCCCCTGATTGAGTCT
>JALSJA010000303.1 GCA_026989615.1 Parvularculaceae bacterium
AGACCGGCTAAATATTTTTTTGTTCCGCAACCCAGTCTTTGATTTTTTGTTCCAGCACCGATAAGGGCAAGGCCCCTTCTTCCAGAACCGTGTCATGGAAATGGCGGACATCAAAATCTTCGCCTAGTTCTGTTTCTGCATATTCGCGCAATTCGCGGATTTTCAATTCACCGATTTTATAGGCCAGTGCCTGACCCGGCCAGGTGATATAGCGATCCACTTCAGTGGTGATGTTATTCATGGACAGACCGGTATTTTCCGCCATGAAATCTATCGCCTGCTGGCGCGTCCATCCCTTGGCATGAATGCCCGTATCCACCACCAGACGACAGGCGCGCCACATCTCGTAAGAAAGCCTGCCAAAATTGGTATAGGGATCATCATAAAACCCGACCTCAAGGCCGAGCCGTTCTGAATACAGCCCCCAGCCTTCCACAAAGGCCGTCACCCCGCCATAGCGGCGGAAATTTGGCAGATCCAATTCCTGCGCCAAAGCGATCTGGAAATGGTGCCCGGGCACTGCTTCGTGCAAGGACAAGGCTTCCAGCTCATGCAATGGCCGCGTGTCGAGCTTGGTGGTGTTGACATAATAAAACCCCGCCCGAGAACCATCCCCTGCGGGCGGCTGGTAATAGGCGGTGGTGGTCTTCTCGGCAATATCAAGAGGAATTTCTTTCAAGCCATAAGGCATGCGTGGAAAACGCGAAAATAATTCCGGCAATTTGCCATCCATCTCTTTGGAAATGCGCGCCACGACCTGCATGCGCTCTTCGCCGGTTTTGGGATAGAATTTCGGGTCATTGCGCAAAAAAGCCAGCCATTGTTCAAAACTGCCTTCAAATTCGGCCTCTTTCATCACCGCCAGCATTTCGGCGCGAATACGGGCGACCTCTTCAAGGCCAATTTGATGCACCTCTTCGGCGGTCAGATCGGTGGTGGTAAAAAGTCGCACCCGATGGTTATAATAGTCCATCCCCCCGGGCATGGTCGACGTGCCAATTTCCTCGCGACAGGCCGGCGCATATTCTTCCTTGTAGAATGTTTCAAACTTGGCAAAAGCCGGAATGACTTGCCCGCCAATCGTTTCTTCCGCCTGCTGTTTCAAAGCATCGAAGCGCTCTTTGCCCATCGCTGCCGGTTTGCGCGCAAAAGGTTTCATAAATTTGC
Source organism: Parvularculaceae bacterium (assembly GCA_026989615.1). Classification (GTDB taxonomy): domain Bacteria; phylum Pseudomonadota; class Alphaproteobacteria; order Caulobacterales; family Parvularculaceae; genus S012-90. Next base: position 1,168 of record JALSJA010000303.1, read on the forward strand.
TATCGCTTACATCTTCAACAATATGCACGCTGATAGAGTCTTCAAAGCCTTGCATGGGCGCGCAAGGCTGCACCCATCCGGCCTCAATCCCGGCGCGCAAACGATCGCTGGCCTTGTCCATATAATCGGGAATTTTGCCAAGGCGCGTCACATAGCTTTGATAATCGGCCTCGGTAAAAAACGGCAATCTGTCTGGCAGACCTGCCATGGACAAATGCGGACCACCACGATTGGTCATGATCATATAGCGCCCGCCATAGGAAAAAGCCTGAATATCATTTTCCAGATCAAGGCGCAGCATGTTCTGATTGAGCCGATTTTCCGGTGACAAGGAATCTGGCGCTATGGCATTCAGGCGATCGAGAAATTCCTGGGCCTTTTCAACGCTGGCCTTGGCTGCCTGCAAAGACGGATCGCCGAGGCGATCATCATAATCGCGCACCCCAAGGGAGGTGGCAAAGGTTGGAGACTGCTCCAAAACCCAGGCCCAATGGTCATCAAGAAGAATATTGAAAGCCGCATCCTCAAAATGGGTCTTTTCGTCAACCGATTTCTGCCCTGCTTCCGCCTTTACCATATTATCGTCCGGGGACATTTTGCTAATGACCGGCGTCTCGTTATCGCCCGGACCACAAGCGGCAAACCCCAAAACAAGAGCAAGGGCAAGAAAAGAAGATTGGCGCAACATATAAAGGTCTCCTGAAGAATAAAGCCCCCTTTGGGGCCGCTTGGCGACCATCTTAACCAAAGCGCGCCGCCAACGCCATAGGCGCTTATGGAAGGCTGTTGTCCAATGGCTGGCCATCTGCCCCTTTGCCTGCTAAGGAGCGGATCTTTAACGCTTATAAGGGCAAGGACATGCGAATCGGTTTTTTCGGCGATATTATGGGACGGGCGGGTCGCACCGCCCTCGCCAAGCATTTGCCGGGCCTGAGGCGCAGGCTTGCCCTCGATTTTATCATTGTCAATGGCGAAAATGCCGCCGGTGGCTTTGGCATTACAGCTGGCATTTGTGAGGATTTGTTCGATCTCGGGGTGGATGTCATCACCACCGGCAATCATGCTTTTGACCAGCGCGATGAGGTGCATCTTTACGATCACGAGATTCGCCTGCTGCGTCCGGCCAATTTTCCCGACAGCAATCCCGGGCGCGGCTCGGGCATTTACCCGGCAAGAACTGGCGAGGACGTGATGGTTATCCACCTTCACGGACAGCGCTTTATGAACCCTATGGATGATCCCGTGCCAGCTTTGGAGCGGGCCATGGATGGCATCAAGCTTGGCCGCGAGGTCAAAGCCATTATAGTCGATATGCACGCAGAAGCCTCTTCAGAGAAATATTCCCTTGGCCATTATCTCGATGGTCGTGTCTCGCTGGTGGTGGGAACCCATACCCATGTACCCACGGCGGACGCACAAATATTGCCTGCGGGAACGGGCTTTCAATGTGACGCCGGCATGTGCGGCGATTATGACAGTGTTATCGGCATGGAAAAAACCGGTCCGATTCACCGCTTCACCCATAAAATGCCGGGTCATCGGCTGCAACCCGCCACTGGCGAAGCAAGCCTGTGCGGAGTTTTTGTTGAAACCGATGACCGAACCGGACTTGCCAAATCCTGCCAGCCAATTCGCATTGGCGGACGGCTGCATGCATCCCTGCCCGAATAAATGACCCCATAATGTATGGCGCAGAATATATCGCAAACAATTCTGCAATCGATTGACGATAAGCTAGCCGAATCAGCCACATGCCCTTGCCGCGCACTATCATTGCGCGAAACTGGTCATAAATATCACAAAAGGCAATTTTCTTCCCGATAGTCGGGCCGATTATAAAGCAAAATTGACACAATCGGGCGAATTTGTGGCTATTTCTGGGCGCAAACATTGTGCCCTGTTGTTTATTCGATATATAAGGGCGCGGGGGTCAATTCTCACTCTGGGAGAGAGTATGGGCCAATTAGAGGAGATGCGGGTTTTCGTGGAAATCGCGAAAGCCGAAAGCATTACAGGGGCGGCACACCGATTAGAAATGGCACCATCAGCGGTGTCGAGGCGATTAAAGGATTTGGAAAACCGCCTTGGCGTGCAATTACTCACGCGCACCACACGGCAGGTAAACTTGACCGAAATAGGGCGAACCTTTCTCGCCCATTCCAACCGCATATTGGAAGAGGTCGCCGAAGCGGAAAATGAGGTCGTTTCTCAAAATGACCGCTTGACCGGCACCATGCGGGTCACCGCGCCCATTTCCTGGGGCTTGCAAACCCTGCCGCCAATGGTCGCCGACTTTATGAAACAACATGAGGATTTGAAGATCGAAATTGATCTCTCCGATGGTTTTGTCGATTTGGTTGAAAGCGGCATTGATATTGCCGTGCGGATTGGCGAATTGCCGGACTCTTCCCTTATCGCCAGACGATTGGCGGATATTGGCATGCACGCCCTTGCCAGCCCGGCTTTTCTTTCCAGCCATGGCCCTATTGAAAGCCCGAAAGATCTGGAGAAATTGCCGGGTCTTCTATATCAAGGCAGCGGCAAATCCGATATCTGGAACTGGGAAAAGCACGTAAAAGCATCCGACAATAAAGACAAAAAGCTAGGCGGCCGGGTTTCTGTTCCCATGCGAATGAAATCCAATAATGGCGATATGCTGGCCGAAGCGGCGGCATGCGGGCTCGGGGTTGTTTTGTTACCGGATTTTCTGTGTCGCGATAAAATAGAAACAGGCAAGCTGGTCCCCATTCTAACCGATTATCGCTGGGGCAATTTTTCCGTATTTGCGGTCTATCCACCAACCCGCCATCTGGCGACCCGCACCCGCACCTTCATCGATTATCTCGCCGAGAACTTAAAATAACAAAGCCCGGATTATGGCTGGCCTTGCTCCAGAATAACCCGCACGGGGGCAAAAGAGCGTCTGTGGTGCTCGGTAATGCCATGGGCCTCCAGCCCCGCACGATGGGCTGGCACACCATAGCCCTTATTGCGCTCCCATTGATAATGAGGATGGGCAAGCGCCAATTCCCGCATCATCTTATCGCGGGTGACTTTGGCAATGATTGATGCAGCGGCGATGGAAAAAGATTTGGCATCCCCTTTGATCACCAAATGGGTTGGCATAGAAAGATCGGGTTTCAAATTGCCATCAACGATTGCAATCGCGGGTCGCACTGGCAAAGCCTGCACCGCCCGCGCCATGGCCAGCATGGCGGCGCGGGCAATATTCAGGCGGTCAATTTCCTCGACCTCTGCCACCCCGACCCCGATATGGGCGGTTTTTGCAAGAGCCACGGCCAATTCTTCCCGGCGCTTTTCACTCAGTTTCTTACTGTCGCGCAAACCTTCCGGCATGGTCGCCCGATCGAGAATAACCGCCGCAGCCACAACCGGCCCGGCCCATGGCCCCCGTCCGGCCTCGTCGACCCCGGCGATCAAGCCTTGCCCGTCAAACTCATCTTCAATCTCGAAACTGGCGATAAAGCCTGTCATAATCCCTCCAGACAGCCATTGTCTAATCCGATTCTCCAAAGGGCAGGGTCTCCGGTAAATAGGGTCAGGAAGAAAAGATGATATCCATAATTATGCCCACTTTGAACGCGGCTGACCTTTTGGCCCAATCCGCCCATAGCCTGAAAGCCGCAAGCTCCGGGGGGCTGGTCAAGGAACTTATCATTGCCGATGGCGGCTCCGAAGATGCAACATTGGAAATTGCCAAGGATTTGAATGCCCGAATTGTCAAAGGCAAAAAAGGACGCGGCACCCAACTCGCCGCCGGTGCAAAGACCGCCCGATCCCCATGGCTGTTATTCTTGCATGCCGACACAAGGCTCGAAAAAGGCTGGGGCCAAGCGGTTGAAGCTTTCATCCAGCTCCATGACAATAACACAGCCGGCTATTTTCGTTTTCGCTTCGATGAAGAAAGCCTGTCCGCCAGATCCATTGCCTTTGGCGTGGCTCTGCGGTGTCGCTTCCGGAAAATGCCCTATGGTGACCAGGGCCTGCTGATTTCCCGCGAATTTTACGATAAAATTGGCGGCTATAAAAATATTCCCATCATGGAAGATGTTGATCTGGTGGAGCGCATCAAGCAGACGGGGCGTTTACACCCGATCAAAGCCGCGGCCATCACCTCGGCAAAGCGCTATCGCAAGGAAGGCTATTGGCGCCGCGTCAGGCGCAATGCCAAATGCATGGCCGCGTGGCGGCGCGGGGCAAGCCCGGAAGAAATTCTGGAGCTTTATGAATGAACCAATCGCGCAATCATTTGGTGATTTTTGTAAAAGCGCCGGTCATGGGGCGTTGCAAAACACGCCTTGCCAAAGATATTGGCGCCGCCAAGGCAATCGGATTTTATCGCCATGCCACAAAACGCCTCGCCCGTATATTGGGGCGTGACCGGCGCTGGAAAACCCTTCTTGCTATCGACCCCGCCCCCGCCATAAACACTGCCCACCCGCCCTTCTGGCCGGAAAATCTGTTGCGTATATCCCAGGGCACCGGTGATTTGGGCGCCCGCATGAAAAGCGTGTTTCGGGAGGCCCCTTCAGGGCCGGTGGTCATCATTGGCTCTGATGCCCCACAAATTTCCCCATGGCTTATAGCCAGCGCCTTTCAGCAATTACAAAATCATGATGCGGTTTTTGGGCCGGCTGAAGATGGCGGCTATTGGCTTATCGGATTGCGCCGACAACGCCCGGTACCAAATCTCTTTGACGGCGTGCGCTGGTCCAGCCAGCACGCATTGGCCGATACGCTTGGCTCCCTGCCTGAAAATTTTACCATTGCCACCCTGCCGGTCTTGACCGATGTCGATAGGGGCGAAGACTACCAGCAGGGCTTGCAATATTTGCGCTTCATACCCCGCCGATAAAGATTATTGCTTCTTATGTTGCTGCTGCCACAGAGCTGCATATTCGCCCTTGGCCTTCAACAAATCTTCATGGCTGCCCTGCTCGGCGATCAACCCGTCGCGCAAAACAATAATCCGGTCTGCGTCGACAATCGTTGACAGGCGATGGGCAATGACCAGGCTGGTGCGGTTTTGCGAAACCGCTTGCAGGGCTTTTTGTATCTCCCCCTCGGTAACGCTGTCGAGCGCCGAAGTGGCTTCATCAAGAATAAGAATTGGCGGGTCTTTTAATATCGTCCGGGCAATGGCAACGCGCTGTTTCTCGCCGCCGGACAGTTTCAAACCGCGCTCCCCAACCAGACTGTCATAGCCTTGGGGCAAGCTCTCAATAAAGTCATGAATTTGTGCCAGCTTTGCTGCCTGTTCAATTTCTGCGCGGCTCGCCCCCGGCCTGCCATAGGCGATATTATAAGCGATCGTGTCATTAAACAGCACCGTATCTTGCGGCACCATGCCTATGGCCTTGCGCAAACTTATTTGGGTGACGGCGCGAATATCCTGCCCGTCAATGCGCACAGCACCGCTCTCAATATCGTAAAACCGATAGAGAATACGGCTGATAGTGGATTTGCCCGCGCCGGACGGCCCGACAATCGCCACTTTCTCACCCGGCTTAACCTCAAAGCTGATACCTTTTAATATCGGCCTATCCGGAGAATAGGAAAAACGAACATTGTCAAAACTTATCGCCGCCCCGTCAACTTCAAGCGGCTTGGCATCCGGCGCATCTTCCACTTCGGAGGGAATATTGAGCAGGGTGAACATTTTTTCCATATCCACCAGCGATTGCTTGATCTCGCGATAGGCAAAGCCAAGAATATTCAAAGGTTGTTGCAGGCTCATCATAACCAGCGACACCGCGATCAAATCCCCCACCTGCATTTTCCCATCAAGAACACCTTGCGCCGTTAGCAATAAAAGCGCCACCAGACCGGTATTATAGATGAGCGACTGGCCTGCATTGACCAGCGCAAGAGAATTATTCGAGCGAATAGCCGCCTCCTGATAGCCGCGCATGGATCTATTATAACGCTCAGCCTCATAGGCCTCATTATTAAAATATTTAACCGTCTCAAAATTCAAGAGACTGTCTATCGCCTTGCTATTGGCTGCCTGATCTTGCGCATTCATATCCCGGCGAAATTTCAACCGCCATTCCGTTGACGCCACGGTGAACCAGAAATAGGCTGCCACCGTCAGCACCACAATCACCGCAAAGACCATTGCATATTCACCCATGAAGGTCGCAGCAATAATCCCCAACATCAGCACCATGGGGCCAATATTAAAAAGCAAAAATCGAAAAACAAATTCTATGGATCGGATGCCGCGCTCGATAATGCGCGAAAGCCCGCCTGTGCGCCGCTCTATATGAAAGCGCATGGACAAAGCATGGAGATGGCGAAAGACATCAAGGGCAATTTCCCGCTGGGCATTTTGCCCGACCCGCGCAAAAAGAAATTCACGAATTTGCGGAATAGCCACCGACATCAGACGCAAAAAACCATAGCCAATGATAAACAGCGCTATATTGCCCAGAGTTGCAACAGCCGGATCCGCAGCTTCAAGCCGGTTTGAGGCATCACGCAACAGAAAAGGTGCCCGGACATTGATATAGGCGCCCAGCAGAATGACCAGAAACGCCCCTATCACGCGAAGTTTGAAATTCAAATTTCCCTTGGGCCATATATGTGGCCACACCGCCGCCAACGCTTTTAACTGATCGCGCAAGGAGGAAGGTGTCGTGCTTTCCAGAGAAGCGGCACTATGATCGCGGTTTGGCCCCATAGATGCGGGAGATAGGGGTTTTGGGTGGGAAATGGAAGGGGTAAAGCCCTGTTACTTAAAATAATAATTGATATCCATGATATCATTGGCAGAGATATGGGTTACTTTCTTCATTTTCCGCCCTTTGGTATCAAACTGATAATATTGTGCCGTTCTGTAAACGCCTTTCTCGGCCAATATCATCTCTTGCGTTTCGCCATTTTCAAAGTGCAATATTGGCGCCTCGCCATTTCTATCCCGTATCACAATCACCCGCATTTTGGGCACCATAAAAGAAACCAGACCCGCGGCCTTACCCATGGCCCTGTTTATCTGCAATGTCGACAAGCGTAAATCTGCCGCCTGTATAATATCCTTTTCGCCACTTTTATCGACGGGTATGACAGGCTGCATCCTCAAGGATAAGGTGAGCTTCCCATCCGGCACATCGGTAAAAACAGGCGGATTGGCATCAAACAATTCTTTGCTCGGTTGCCATGTCAGCCCGCCCTTTTCGCCAAGGGGTATTTTTTGCTGCGCCGCCCCCTCGCCAACCCATAACCCCACCGGCGCACCATTTTCTTGTTCCATAAAGACCCTGACCCGAAAATGGCTTTGATCTTCCGGCGCTATGCCTTGGCGCAATTTTTCATGGCGAAAGACTTTCTTCAATCGTCCAATTTCTCGCAATTCCGGCAGGCTAGCTGGTGCTGTCACAACTGGTGCCGCCCCCGCATCTTGCTCTATGTCCTGCGCCATAGCGGCAGGTAGTGCGATAGATGATGCCACACAAAACGCAATGGCCGAGAAAATGCGCCATAAGGGAAAGGCCATGACAGACACTCCATTGTCTACAGATAAAGCCCAGCCTCCGATATTGCACAGGCGGCGGTCAA
>JALSJA010000304.1 GCA_026989615.1 Parvularculaceae bacterium
CAGGGGCCGATTAAATCCCCAGCATTTTTCCCGACAATCGACGCCCCCAATATCTTGCCCCCCTTGCCAATCACCACCTTAATCAGGCCATGAGTGGCATATTCCGCCTGTGCCCGATCATTTTCCGCAAAATGCCAGCGGGCAATTGTGTATTTCAAATTCTGGCTCTTCGCCATGTCTTCGGAAAGCCCCACATGGGCCAGTTCCGGATCCGTATAGGTGACCCATGGCGCCATATGCTCCTTATTTTTTGCAGGCATTTTGAACAATATATTCTGCACGATTATCCCCGCATGATAGCCGGCCACATGGGTAAATTGCCGCCCGCCAGCAACATCACCGGCCACAAAAACACGTTTATTGGTCGAGCGCAGGCGCTGATCGGTCTTGATGCCACGGGCGGAATATTCAATCCCCGCCGCTGCGAGATTCAACCCGTCAACATTGGCCCGCCGTCCGGTAGCAATGAGCAGATGCGAACCGGTGAGATTTTCTCTCTTCCCATCGCGCGCCACCACCACCGCAATGGTGCCGCCACCTCCACGGGTTTCAACAACCCTCGTTCCCTCCATCAAAGCAATATCTTCGCCAACCAGCTTGCTGCGGATCATATCGACCAGCTCTGGATCATCCTTGGCCAAAATTGTGTCGGTCTCCACCAATGTCACTTTGGCCCCCAAACGGCGATGGGCCTCGGCCATTTCAACGCCAATCGGTCCGCCGCCGACAATGATCAAATGATCAGGGCTCTCTTTGAGGTCAAAAATATTTTCATTGGTGAGATAATCCGTCTCGGAAAGACCGTCGATCGGCGGCACAAAAGGCGATGACCCTGTGGCAATAACAAAATACTTGGCGCGAATATGAAAATCCCCTGCCGCAACTTCACGCTTGCCCACAAAGCACGCCGCCTCGCGAATAACTTTAACCCCAAAGCCCTCAAACCGTTCCTGACTGTCATTGGGCGCAATCGCCGCAATCACTTTATGGACATGGGTCTTTACTTTTAAAAAATCTATTTCGGGGGCAATATCGGCCATGCCAAATTGCGCCGCTTCGCGCATGGTCTGCGCATGTCTGCCAGCCGCCAGCAAAGCCTTGGACGGCACACACCCATAATTCAGGCAATCACCCCCCATCTTGCCTTTTTCAATCAACACAACCTTGCGGCCAAGCTGCGCCGCCCCGGCTGCAACCGACAACCCGCCCGATCCGGCCCCGATGACACATATATCTGTATTTATTTCTTTGACCATGAGGCTTCCCCGCTAGGCATTGGGCTTCTTGCCAAAAAATCGTTTGATGATAATCGGTAGCAAAGCCAAAAAAACCAGCCCCGCCATTGGCAGCAATATGGCCGGCTGGGTTAAAATGCCGCTCAACGGCACATTCTCCCCGGCATCAAAAGCCGCGCCAATCCCGTCCCCGATGGAGACATAGACAAAGCTTGCAGGCATGATGCCGAATAAAGTGCCAATGAAATAATGGCGCGGCTTCACCCCCAACAGACCGGCAGCAATATTCACCGCCCAAAACGGAAAGGCCGGCACCAAACGCAATAAAAACATGTAGGACAGTTCATCATCGCGAAAGCCCTGCTCCATTTTTCGGATAAAACCACTGGCCTTGTTTTGCAAAAAACCGGCCGCAAAATTTTTGGCCACAAAATAAATGATCATCGCCCCCAATGTCGCACTGACAATAACCGCGCCCGTCCCGGCCCATAGACCAAACAGAAAGCCGCCAAAAATCGTCAGGATGGAAGAGCCGGGAAAAGAAATAGCCACAGCCGCCACATAAACAGCAGAGAATACCAATAAGGCTTGCCAGAAATTTTGATCCCGCCACGCCAAAAGCTGCTCGCGATTTTCCCGCAGCGCGTCTATGGAAAAATATTGTTGCCAGCCCATAGCAAAAAACAAAGCCAGCGCAGCTCCAATCACAAGAACCGGCCATAGCCGCGACAACAGCGATTTCTTTTTCCCCGGGCCGCCCTCCTCTGCCGAGGATTGTAATTTGGTCATAGCGCACCTGACAGGGGCAAAACCCCTTCTTCCTTTGTTTAGAGCCTGTTCGGTTTTGATGGAATCAAAACCGGGCTCTAAGTCTTTGTTTTAACGCTCCTGAGCCAAGGCGAAGGGCCGGACGGATAACCGGTATCCACTTATCCTGGAAACGCTCTAGAGAATTTTACTTTTAGTCAGCGTCGTTCAAACGCCAATCATAGTCATAAGAATCAATATCGGTTTTACCCGCCAAAGCCATTTGCAATTCCGGCGCCGCATAATGGCGCAAATGGTCGATCACATCGCGCTCCTTGCGACCGAAATCGGATCTGAACCAGCGATAGATCGAAGAGACCTTGAGCCGTCCACGCTCCAGCCTGACACCCCGTGATGAATTGACATAAGCGCTGGCTGCCTTGTCGAGTTCCATATCAAGGGTCGCACCGGAATAAGGGGTCTTGGCCAGATTGGGGCAACCGATAGAGGCGCAATTTACCGCATAATGCACCCGTGGCTCGTTCCAATATTGGCGCAAAATACCATGCTCGATATCATCCAGCGAAAGATCGCGGCCATTGACCCGAACCACATCGCGCTTCCATGGTCCGGCGCGAAACCCGGTGCGAATATCGCGAATGGAGGCTATTGGATAATGGTCCAGAACAATCTTCACCGTCGCCGCATTATAAAGATTGACCCAATAGGCAAAGGCCTCATCGCCCCCCAGCCGGGTCGGATCAATCGCCTCGAGCGAGGCAATATAGGCTTCCAGCGCCGCCCGATCCTCTGCTGTGACCTTGCCATAGGCGACACGATTTAGCCCTGCCTCATCGGTCACAACATAACGTCGCAAAAAAGCCCCCCAGACCCCATGGTCGACAGGTTCCTTAATCTCACCGGAATAATAGGCAAAGGCAGCATCATTGGCGTTGGCATTGGCCATATAGGGCGCAGCCATCAGGCTAAGAACAAATCCCCCGAGGGCCATGAACATAATCGCCCAAAATCGCGCCACCACATTTTCTTTTTTGGCTGAATATTTCATTTTCTTCATACCCCCCACAGGCATAGTTCAAAAATTGTCTCTCTGTCGTCCCGGACCCATATGAATCATGATGCCCATCGATTGCGGCCAAATCACGAAAACCATTTCTTAAATCAGTCGCCGGCATTTGGGCACTCACTTCTAGGAGAGATAGGGTGTGTAACCCTCACATTCCATCACGCTTGCGTATAAATGGCGGGGGATCGCCCCGAAGACACACCCGAATCGATCGGCGCAAACCATAGCACAAAATGCTGCTTTTGCCCCGCCAAGGCTTGACGGCCTCGCATTGCTCGCGTATCTCCTGCCTTCCTTTCTCGCCAAGGGGCTTTGCCACAAATCGAGGAGCATGAATTTTCTTTTATAAATCAAGGGGTTAATCCCATGAAGCGTACATTTCAGCCAAGCCGCATCAAACGTAAACGTCGCCACGGTTTTCGCGCCAGAAAAGCCAGTGTTGGTGGCCGCCGCATTTTGCGCGCCCGCCGGGCCCGTGGTCGCAAAAAGCTGTCCGCATAAACCTTTTGCCGATTCGCCGATAACCACCTGATTTAATTGCCAATTTCAGAACATTCGCGAATCAAGACCATGACCGCAATAATGACCAGCCAGACATCCGGAATTGAACAAATCCGCTCTTTGCGCAAAAGGGCGGATTTTTTGCGATTGCGCCGTCCCAAAGCTGTCGGCGGTTTTTTTGTCCGAAAACCCGCTTTCCTGTTACAGGCGGCGCCGTTATTCCCCAGTGAAGGGGCTGTTTTTCTCGGCCTGACAGTGACCAAAAGGCAGGGCAATGCGGTCACCCGCAATCGCATTAAGCGCCGCTTGCGCGCTGCCGCCCACGCCCTGCTTCCCCTTCATGGCCAGCCCGGCTATGCCTATGTTCTGATCGCCAAAGGGGATGCCGAAAAGACCAGTTTTCAAACCTTGCTTGACGATTTGAAAGCGGCCTTACTGGGGTCAGGACCCTAGAGCGAAAAACAAAAACCTAGAGCACTTCCCGAAAAGTGGGAACCGGTTTTCGGATAAGAAGTGCTCAAAAACAAAGACCTAGAGCTCGGTTTTGATTGGTATCAAAACCGAAAAGGCTCTAGGAAACTCTTGAAAGGCAATGGGCTCGCCCTTTGCAGGGTGGGCTTGCCCTTTGCAGGGAAAGACCAAACGGCATACAAGACGCCTAATCGGCCTCGACCATAAAATGAAAACGACACTGGATTAGTTCATGGACCGCAATTTTATTCTCGCCATCACATTGTCAATGCTGGTTTTTCTCGCCTTTGACTTTTTTGTCTTCGGGCCCCAACGCCAGGCCATGCAGGCCCAAAGCGCCGCAGAGGCCGAGGCGCAAACGCTCAATAGCGAGGATCCGGACCTCTCCCTCGGCACGCCCGAAGAGCTGGGGCTTGACCGGGATACAGCCATTGCCAAATCGGTCGCCCGGGTGAAAATCGAAACCCCGGAACTTTCCGGCTCGCTTAATCTGACCGGTGCCCGCCTTGATGATTTGACCCTGACAAATTTCAAGATGACCCTTGATGCGGACAGCCCCTCACTTGTTTTGCTAAATCCGGCCCTTTCGGAAAAAGCATTTTATTTGCAATCGGGCATTGCCGTAAACGCCAAAGCCGGCAATCGCGCCCAATGGCAATTGACGCAAGGGGATATATTGACCCCGCAAACCCCCATCACCCTCAGCCGTGAAGAAGACGGGGTCATGCATGAACTGACAATATCCGTCGATGACAAATTCATGTTCACCTATGATTATCAGCTACGCAATAATAGTAGCGCAGCAATTATGGTGAAGCCCTATGCCCTGACCCGTCTCGAGGGTTTTCCGGACCCGACCTTTATTCGCGGCGACAAAAGCAAAGCCCGCTATAATGACACCTTCATCATGCATGAAGGGCCGGTGGGCGTTACCGATGGCAAAATGTTTCGCGAGAAATTCAAGAAATTTGTCAAAAAGGGAAAGGAACTCTCCGGAGCCGGTATTGGCGGCTGGATAGGCCTGACCAATAAAAACTGGCTCGCCGCGATCATTCCCCCGCAAGATCAAAGCTTTACCGCCAGCGTAAAAAATCTTGGCACCACAACCGCCCCTGTATTCGGTGCGCAATTCCAGATGGACAGCCAAAGCCTGCCTGCCGGACAATCCTTTACCTTCCAATCGCATATTTATGCCGGTACAAAATATGTGGAAACATTGCGCAGCTATGAAGCCCCCGTGGACAAGGGTGGCCTTGGCATTGTTGACTTCGACAAGGCAACCGATTGGGGTAATTTCTTCTTCCTGACCCGCCCCATCTTTAATCTCCTGCATTTCTTTGCGGTTATGACCGGCAATTATGGTGTTTCTATTTTGCTGCTGGTTTTGGTCCTGAAAGCCCTGCTCTTCTGGTTCGCCAATAAGGGCTATGAGATGACCGCCAAGATGAAAAAGGTCCAGCCCGAGCTGAAAGCACTGCAAGAGCGCAACAAAGACGACAAGGCCAAATTGCAACAGGAAATGATGGCCCTGTACACCAAGCATAAAATCAATCCGGTAGCCGGCTGCCTGCCGATTCTCATACAAATGCCAATCTTCTTCTCCCTCTATAAAGTGCTGTTCATCACCAATGAGCTGCGCCATGAGGGCTTTTTATGGATCAAGGATTTATCCGCTCCGGACCCGACCTCCATTTTCAACCTGTTCGGCCTGCTGCCCTTCGAGCCAACAGCGCTGCCACTGGTTGGTCCCTTTGCCTCTATCGGCATTTTGGCCATTTCCATGGGGATTGCCATGTGGGTGCAGATGAAACTGAACCCGCCCCCCACCGATCCGATTCAGGCGCAGGTTTTCGGTTTGATGCCCTTCATCTTTGTCATTCTGTTCGCCAGCTTCCCGGCGGGCCTCGTCCTCTATTGGTTCTGGAACACATTTCTCGGTGTTGTGCAGCAATATTTCATCATGAAGCGCAATGGGGTTGATGTGAATCTGCTGGAAAACATCAAACAAAGCTTCCAGAAGAAAAAAGCCGCCACCAATGACAATAAGTAAGCTTGGAAATCAAGAATGTGTCTGAAACAGGTTTCACCGACGCACAAATAGAAGCCGCCCGGATTTTATTTTCCGGACCATGCGACTTCATGCTTGGGGTTGTCGCCATAGACGGCCTGCCGCCGGATGATCGCATTGAAATTGCCTTTGCCGGGCGCTCCAATGTCGGAAAATCCTCACTGCTGAACGCACTGACCAATCGCAAGTCCCTGGCCCGCACCTCCAACACGCCGGGGCGCACACGCGAACTTAATTTTTTCGCCCTTGGCGACAAGCTCCGCCTCGTGGATTTGCCCGGCTATGGCTATGCGCAGGTTTCGCGCAAACAGGTTTCCGGCTGGACCAGCCTGATTAAAGATTATCTGCGCGGGCGACCGTCTTTGCGTCGCGTATTTGTGCTGATCGATTCACGCCATGGCCTGAAGCCCAAAGACATTGAAATCCTAGACATATTGGACATCGCCGCCGTGCCCTATCAAATTGTCCTGACCAAAACCGATAAAATAAAACCCCCGGCGCTGGACGCTATCAAGGAAAAAACCCAAACCGCCATCGCCAAACGCCCGGCGGCCCATCCGGTCATTCACGCCACCTCTTCGGAAAAAAAACTCGGCTTTGAAAATCTACGCGCCGATATCGCAGCCCTGATTGAAAGCTGAACATAAAAAACCCGCCGCAGCGGGCGGGTTTTTCAATCAGATAAAGCAATAAATTATTGTTTTTGCACAGGCTGCAACACCTGATCCGGCGCCAGATTAAAGCGGCGCACCCGACGATCCATCAAGGAGCGCCAATTCCCCATGGACATCATGGCCGCATGAATAACCGGCAACAGGTTTGACTTGCGCAATTCAAGGAATTTTTCATCGGATAATTCATTGAGGCGCTTTTCTTCGACATTGACATATTGCGCAAAAGGCTGTGGCTCACCGCCTTGCGGCGTATATTGTGCCACCTGGGTGGTCAGCAAATCATATTCTGCGAATTTTTTGGCAAAATCGATGGTGACCATGCGATCGCGCTCATAGGTGCGACAAAAATCCATAGCCTGCGTCATCGCCTCGGATGGCTCGCCGCCCTCTTGGAAAAATGGTGTTTCCGGTGCGTCCGTAATGCCTTCAAACTCGGCATCGATAATCATCGCCATGCGATCGGAACTTTTATCGCCCGCAAGCGCAAAAGGATAACGGCGAATATAGCCGGGAATATAAACCGACTGGTCCCATTCCCCATTATCATCAACAAACAGATTGACCTCATCGATCAGCCCCACAACGGCCATGGGCAAAGGGTTATTGGCGTCCGAAAAAATAATCGGATAATAGCGCTGGGCAGAGGCAATTTCGGCCAAAACAATCGGCACGGCCCGCACCCCGGCACAAAAGCCAAATGGCATTTTCGGACGGGTAACCCCAAGTCCGGCATGCTTGTCTTTGGTTAGCAATTCCGGCTTGCGGAACAAAAACATCTGGCCGTCCAATTGAATATCGGAAGGGGCCGCAGGTGTCTGGCTCATAAAATTCTCCTTGAAGGCCGCGGCTTGATGCCCGGCACGCCCTGAATTGGGTTTTATAAATAAAATCTAGCGCCGAGACGCTTAGCAGATGGGCATGGCTGTCAGCAACCCCCCCCCCAAGCGTTTCCAGGATAAGTGGTTACCGGTTATCCGTCCGGAAACGCGCAAAACAAAGACTCGAGCGCCGGTCTGTCCATCAAAACCGGGCTCTGGCAGGCTCCAACGGTTGTAATATGCGCTTTCAAGACCCGTTTGGCGGTAAAAGTTTAATTTCTGTCGCGATAAATGCCCGTATCGGGGTCGCGATCAAAGTTCAAAACCACTTCCCCCCCGACCTTTTCATCGCCAACAGAAGATCGGCGCTGGCGATAGAATTTGGCTGTTCGGGCCGCCGCGCCCATGCGCCGATGCAGGCGTTTGGCCAGACCAACCGCCAAAAGGGTGGCTGTTACCGTGGTCAACAGGCTGGCAATACTCATAAGGGCACCTCCATCCGGCTATAATGCCATAAAATCACCCCGAAAGATAAGTTTATAATCCGTAACGCGACCACAAGGCCCGCTCTTCCAGACTATCCAGCAAAGAATCGGGGTCCATCAAAGGGCCAATGCCGGCTTCGGCAGCCCCTTCACCAAGCCTTTCAGCCCCGGGCTGCGGGGCGGATTTACTGGAAGCAAGGCGCGCCAGCAGATTTTTTTCCTCCGATGCAATATGGACAAATTCCACATCTTCCCCGAAGCGGTCCCGACACACCCCCCGCAAAGTGCCAATATCATCAATCAGCCCGCGCTGCTTGGCTTCTTCAGCCAGAAACACATCGCCGGTGAAAATATCATCCTCGGACCCGATTTTCCCCTCGCGACGGTCTTTCACAAGATCAATGAACTGAACATGCAGACCATCCAGCAAATCTTGCAGTTTCTCCACCTGTTCGGGGTCTTCCGGCTTGAACGGATCAAGCTGGCTCTTGGACTTGCCTGCCGTGTGAACCCGCCGTTCAATACCCAATTTCGATATGGTCCCGGTAAATCCGAAGCCCGAATAAATAACACCGATAGAGCCAATGATAGAGCTTTCATCGGCAAAAATCTCGTCGCCGGCGCAAGCCAGAATATACCCCCCG
>JALSJA010000305.1 GCA_026989615.1 Parvularculaceae bacterium
GTTCGGCCAGCCATCGCGCGGACGCACCAGGCGCAGGCGGGTGAGGCCAAAATTCAGCATGGCACGGGCCGCAGCACCGATATTTTCGCCCATTTGCGGGTCTACCAATATGATTACCGGCCCCGGTCCGGACCCGATGGTTTTATCTTTTGCCATCAAACTGGCCTTTCTTTTTACCCAAAGCCCCAAAACTGCTTGCCCACGCTTTACCAGCAAAGCCCTGCAGTGCTATAGCCCACCTCAATTCAACATAATAGCGGCCCTATGCCGCTCCATAATCGGATATTGAAAAAAGGGTTATAAAATCCATGGCTAAGATCAAAGTAAAAAATCCAATTGTCGAACTTGATGGCGATGAGATGACGCGAATCATCTGGCAGCTTATCAAAGACAAGCTCATTCATCCCTATCTCGACATTGATCTGCTGTATTATGATCTTGGTATTGAAGAGCGCGATCGCACCGATGATCAGGTGACCATTGATGCGGCCATGGCGATTAAAGAGCATGGGGTCGGAGTCAAATGCGCAACCATCACCCCCGATGAAGCGCGGGTCGAGGAGTTTGGCCTCAAAAAAATGTGGCGCTCCCCCAATGGCACCATTCGCAATATTCTCGGCGGGGTTGTATTTCGCGAGCCGATTATCATCAACAATGTGCCGCGCCTTGTACCCGGCTGGACACAACCCATCATCATTGGCCGCCATGCTTTTGGAGATCAATATCGCGCCACCGACTTTTTATTCCCCGGCAAGGGCAAGCTGTCGATAAAATGGGAAGGCGATAGCGGCGAAATTATCGAGCATGAAGTTTATGACGCCCCAAGTTCTGGCATTGCCATGGGCATGTATAATCTTGATGATTCAATTCGTGACTTTGCCCGCGCCTGTTTCAATTATGGCCTGCAACGTAAATTTCCGGTTTATCTGTCCACCAAGAACACCATTCTCAAAAAATATGATGGCCGCTTCAAGGATTTGTTTGAGGAAGTTTTCAAAAAAGAATTTACACCGCAATTTGAAGAACTCGGCCTTACCTATGAGCATCGCCTGATTGACGACATGGTTGCGTCCTGCATGAAATGGTCCGGGGGCTATGTCTGGGCGTGCAAGAATTATGATGGCGATGTGCAATCGGATACCGTGGCGCAGGGCTTTGGCTCTTTGGGTCTGATGACCTCGGTGCTGATGACCCCCGATGGCAAAACGGCTGAATCGGAAGCCGCCCATGGCACGGTGACCCGCCATTATCGCCAGCACCAAAAAGGTCAGCCGACCTCGACCAATTCTATCGCGTCCATCTTTGCCTGGACCCGTGGCCTGCTGCACCGGGCCAAGCTCGACGATACGCCGAAAGTTGCCAAATTTGCACAAACGCTGGAGCAAACCGTTATTAAAACGGTTGAAAATGGCCATATGACCAAGGATCTGGCGCTATTGATTGGCGCGGAACAGGGCTGGCTGACCACCACAGAATTTCTCGACAAGGTTGACGAGAACTTCCAAAAAGCCATGGCATAAAATAGCCGGATTTTTTCAACCAAACGGCCCTTCTTGCGAGGGGCCGTTTTTGTGCCCGGCCCATTGTAGCAATCCCCTGTAAGGCCCCAAACAGATCGGCAACCAGCGCCTTGATTCTCCCGCGAATGACCCAATATTAGGGCCTATGGCAAAAGATCCTTATAAAACCCTTGGCGTCGGGAAAACCGCCAGCCAAGACGAAATTCGCAAAGCCTATCGCAGGCTGGCAAAAAAGCTGCATCCGGATTTAAACCCCGATGACAGCGCTTCGGCAGATCAGTTCAAAGAGGTTTCCGCCGCCTATGCCATCATTGGCGACGAGGAAAAGCGCAAGCGTTTTGACAAGGGCGAGATTGATGCCGATGGTCAGGAGCGCCCGGAACAGCATTTCTATCGCGACCATGCCCAAGGGCCCGGCGGGGCGCGCTATTACAATACCCAATCGGGCGGCTTTGCCAGCGAAGAAGATTTGTCGGATATTTTTGCTGATCTGTTTGGCCGCCGGAGCAATGGCGACGCACGCCAGCAAAGGCCGGAATTTCATATGCGCGGACAAGATGCCCGCTATGCGCTGGCCATTGATTTCCTTGAGGCTGCCAAGGGCGGCAAAAAACGCATTACCCTGCCCCATGGCGAAACCCTTGATGTTGCGGTTCCCCCCGGGGTGCGTGATGGCCAGACCATTCGTCTGAAAGGCAAAGGTGGTGCGGGTATTGGCAACGGGCCTGCCGGCGATGCGCTGATTGAAATATCGGTTAAGCCACATCCGGTATTTACCCGTGCGGGCGATGATATTCATCTGACCTTGCCAATCAGCCTTGATGAGGCCGTGTTAGGAGGCAAGGTGGATGTGCCGACCCTGGCCGGCACGGTGAAACTGACCATCCCCGCGGGCGCAAGCAGCGGACAGGTTTTGCGCCTCAAAGGCAAGGGCATTGCCCGCAAAACCCGCAAAGGGGATTTGCTGGTTGAATTGAAAATCATCACCCCCAAACCCGTGCCACCGGAGGTGCGGGCGGCCATGGAAAAATGGCGCGCCACTTCGCACACGGATATACGGGCCAATTGGCCGGGGAGGAGTTCCTAATCATGAATAGCCGTACCTATTATAGCGAAGAACAAATCCTGGCCGATATGCACGGGGTCACGCGCCTGCGCCTTAGAACATGGATTGAGGAAGGCATTATCCGCCCGCAGCAGCGCGGGGGCGAAACGGTTTTTGACGAGATCGACCGGGCAAGGCTCGAGCTTGTTTGCACCCTTTGCGATGAATTTGAGATGGGCGACGACGCGCTTTCCATTTTCACCGCCCATCTTGACCAGTTAAACGCATTGCGCGCCGACATGGCCCGCCTGATGCAAGCCATTGCCGAGCAGCCCGATGATGTAAGGGCGGCAATTAAGCAAGCGCTGAAATAAGCGCGATCCGGAAAATATAGTCCTTCTGAATTCTATTGATATGGTATTATCTAGAGCCTATTCGGTTTTGATGGAATCAAAACGAAAATAGGCTCTATGTGCCACAAAATGTCTGCGTGATAATTTCATGAGGCTTTGGGGGTTGCTCATAGGCGGCGAATGCCGGGTCCTCTGCGTAGGAATTTTTTACGGCCGCTAACAAGGCAATCATTGTTTGCGGTTTTCCGTTTTCTCCATCCTGTACAGCGCGTTCGACCTGATGGTTCCTCGGGATGCGGACCGGATTAGTACGGCGCATGGCTTCAACACGATATTGATCATCGCGCGGATCATTTGACCGCATCTGATGCCACATCTCCAACCAAGTTTCAGCCATTGATGGCGATTGAAAGACCTCCAATATTATGGCATCGGACCTGTTGGCCACACTGCGTGTAAGAGCGGTAAAGAAAGACGTGAAGTCAATCCCGCCTTTCGCCATTGCAGCAAAGGTTTCCGCGATGAACGACGATAAATCCTTATGCTGTGGATCGACACCAAGCTTGTTGGCCATCTGAGAGTGGAATGCAAGTTGAAATGTCGAGACATAGCGAGACAGCGCTGCTTGCGCCGCTTCAATTTGCGCCTCTTCACTATCTCCCAACAGAGGTAACAATGATTGTGCCAACTGACCCATATTCCATTGCCCGATCTCCGCTTGGCGATTCCAGGCGTAACGGCCTCGACGGTCAATGGAACTAAATACCTTTGCCGGATGAAAAACATCCATGAATGCACATGGGCCATAATCAATGGTTTCACCGGCGATGGATGCATTATCGGTATTCATGACGCCATGAATAAAACCCAGAGACATCCATTTGGCGATCAGACGGCCTTGAGCTTTGGCAACAGCACTCAGGAAATCTTGATAACGTTGCACGCCATCGGATTCAATTTCCGGGTAGAGGCGGTCTATGGAAAAGTCGGCAAGGGCTTTTAATGGATCAAGCTCACCACTTGTGGCGGCATATTGGAATGTACCAATTCGGACATGGCTTCTGGCCGTGCGCGCAAGCACCGCCCCGGGCACAGCCTTATCCCGGAGGATGGTTTCCCCCGTTGTTAGAATAGCCAGTGAGCGTGTTGTTGGCACATTGAGGGCTGCCATTGCTTCGCTCATGACATATTCCCGGATTGCCGCGCCGAGGGTCAATCGACCATCCGCTCCCCGTGAAAATGGTGTAGTGCCAGACCCTTTCAGATGGAGATCGTAGCGCCGTCCCGATCGGTCAACGCCCTCCCCAACCAGCATGGCGCGGCCATCACCCAGAAGCGGTGCGTAATGCCCAAACTGATGCCCCGCATAAGCCATGGCTATGGGGGGCGTATCATCAAGCGTGGCTGCACCTGAAAGAAGTCTCAAACCTTCCGAGGTGCAAAGCCAGTCCGGATCCAGACCAAGAATATTTGCAAAGCAATCATTGAGCACATAAATTGTCGGCTCGGGAAAGCGGGTTGGCGCAAGCCGCACAAAGAAAGAGGGGGGCAACTGGGCGTAATCGAGAATATGCGCTTTTGACTCTTGACCGTTGGGGTCGGTTTCTGTCCTGGGCACAGGCCTGCTCCTTTGACTGGTTCCGTTGCTACTAAAGCACTTCTGCGAAAAGTGGGTCCTTCGACAAGCTCAGGATGAGGCCGGTTATCCGTCCGGCCCTTCGCCTTGGCTCAGGAGCGCCAAAACAAAAACTTAGCGCCCGATAGCCAATCAGAACGCTATCTCACATTAGCGGAAGCATCTGCACTCGGCGCGCGGATTGAAGCATGGGAACGCGCAGAAACAACGCAACGATATGCACATTTAGCAGATGTGCACGCATTGGAAGCAGCAAGAACCGTTAGCAATGTGATGTCAATTGCGATGAGGGGTTCTTGAATACAAAAATATGCAATGACAAAATATTTTATCGCAATTTCAATTAGTTATATGAATTTACTTATGGGGACACGCCTTTAGCATCCCTTTAATCACACCGTTATACCCTATTTACAAAAACAGGTATAGCAGTTATGCTGTGTCTGCTTTTGTAAACAGGGTATAACATATGGAAACGATCAACCTCGCCCTGCAAACCATGTTTGCCGAACTGATAGAGCGCTGTCTGGATGCGGGCTTCGATCAGGACTTTGACGAGCAAGGGCAATTCGTAAAAGTCACCTCCAGAGGGCGACAATATTGGTACTTTCAGAAATATGGCGGTGGTGGGCGCACTCGCAAATATGTTGGCCCTGTTGCCGAGAGGGAAATCACCGATCGCGTTGAAAAATTTCAGCAGTTGAAAAATGCTTACCGTGAACGCCGGCAAATTGTCAGATCCCTAATTTCTGTTTTGCCCCGCCCAGACGATCTAACGGGCGATATTGTACAGGCATTATGGAAAGCGGGTTTCTTCAGATTGCGCGGCGTTCTGATTGGCACCACTGCCTTCCAAGCCTATTCCGGCTTGCTGGGTGTCAAGCTTCCGTCAACATCCCTCATAACCCAAGATGCTGACTTTGCGCAATTCAAGGCAATCTCGGACGCGGTGGATGATTCCATGCCGCCTATATTGGATGTCCTGCAGACGGTTGATAAAAGCTTTGCCCCCGTGCCAAATCTTGATGGTCCGGCAAGTACAATCTTTGTTACATCCGGTGGCTATCGCGTCGAATTCTTAACCCCCAATAGAAGCTCAGACAATTATCAAGGAAAAACCGTGCCAATGCCTGCCTTGGGCGGCGCGAGAGCACAGCCGATACGGTTTCTTGACTTTTTAATCAAAGATCCGGTCTGGTCGGTTATCCTGCATCGCGGCGGCATTCCTGTCCGTGTACCCGATCCTTCGCGATTTGCAATTCATAAACTTATTATTTCAACCCGGCGCGCAGATCATGCTTTTGCAAAAACTGACAAAGATATTCATCAGGCCAGACTATTAATAGAAGCTCTCAGCAAGCATCGCGCCTATGACCTTGGCGAAGCGCTGGTCATTGCAGAGGAAACAGGCCCCAAATGGGCTAAGTCGATTACACAGGCCATGACCGGGCTGGACGAAGATACACGCACCAGACTAGAGGCAGCGCGATCAGCCTTCAGAAACGAGAATTAAGTGTAATTGCAGTGCTAGCGCCATGCTCGTAGTATAAATCTGCAACCAAGACTAAACGTTTGGTTTAAACAGGTGCAATATATGGATATGGCTAACGGCCTCACTTACGGTTATTCATTTTGCGACACACAGAACACATCCGTATCATCCAATACGATAATTTTCTGCCAATCACCACGAAACTGGCTTTCGAAAGGATAGAGTAAGGTGACATTGCCCGACTATCTTCACTTCTGGGGAAAAGCCCATCCGAACGAAGGACAAAAGAACAAGTGGCATCCACTTGCCTATCACAGCCTTGATGTAGCTGCGACGGCGCAAAGGCTGCTTGAGATACGCGCACATGATACACGGCTCATGGCAAACCGATTGGGGTTGGAAGAAGATCAGCTTATTAACTTTTCTGTCTTTCTTGTGGCCTTACATGATATCGGCAAGTTTTCACGCAGCTTTCAAGCTCTGGCACCGGATCACTGGCCAAGGGAGGTTCTTGGGGACTGCCCCGATGAATGCTATCCAGCGGCCCATTGGCAGATAAGTTTTGAATTGTTAAGCGGTCTTCTGTTTCCCTGTTTAAAAAAAGCACTCACCGTAAATCGTCACGCTTTATTTCCTCTTTTAAGGGCTGTGGCTGGGCATCATGGCTCCCCCCCGAAAGATGAAGTAACCATTAATCAAAACCTTCTCGGCAAAAAGTGTGAGGAGATGGCCAGCCATTTCACAAGTGATTTAAGTGCCCTGCTCAAGCCTCCCAAAATGCAAAACCTCAAATCGCCCGCCGCAAAAAAACTATCCTACTGGCTGGCGGGACTGGCCGTTGCTGCTGACTGGCTGGGCTCCAATCAGGAATATTTTTGCTATGAAAGACCCGAATATTCTCTAGCTGACTATTGGCAAACAAGAGCGCTGCCACGCGCCAGCAAGGCTGTTGAACAATCCGGGTTGCTTTCTCCTCCCCCGGTCTCGCAAGCTTGCTATGCCAGCCTTTTTCAAATCAAAACCCCACACCCTATGCAACAGGCGGTTAGCGAACTTGAACTTCCTGAAGGACCGGTGCTTGCCATCATTGAAGATGCCACCGGTTCGGGTAAAACCGAAGCCGCCACCCTGCTGGCTCTGCGCATGATGCAGAGGGGCAAGGCGGGTGGACTTTATTTTGCGCTGCCGACCATGGCCACCGCCAATGCCATGTTTGCCCGTATGGGTAAGGATTACCGCAATCTTTTCACATCACAATCCAAACCCTCACTAGCCCTTGCCCATGGTCAGCGGACACTGGATGAGAAATGGTATGCGAGCATCAAACTACCCGCGCAAATGCGTGCTAGCCTCAAAGGCCCGGACGAAGAAACCGCCGCCCAATGCGCAAAGTGGATCGCCGATGACCGGCGCAAAACTTTCTTCGCTCATGTGGGTGCCGGCACTATAGATCAGGCCCTGTTGGCGGTACTGCCCTCGAAATTCCAGTCCTTGCGCTTGTGGGGCTTGGCCGACCGAGTGCTCATCATCGATGAAGCCCACGCCTATGACGCCTATATGTCCAAAGAACTGGAAACTCTGTTGACCTTTCACGCCGCAAATGGCGGGTCGGCCATCGTGCTTTCGGCCACCTTGCCAAATGAAAAACGCAATAGCCTTGTAAAGGCCTTTACCAGCGGTCTTGACTGTCAGACAACTGACAAGATTAGTGAAAACCCGAATTATCCCCTATTAACCATCTCCAGTGCCGAGGGCGTAAGGGAAAGCGCCAATATCAAACCGGCCCCCCATACAGTGCGCAAAGTAGAAGCAGAACGGCTGGACGGGTTTGATCAAGCGATCGACCGCATCACCGAAGCCGCCCGAAAAGGCGCTGCGGTCGCCTTTATACGCAATGCGGTGGATGATGCCATTGAGGCTGTGCGTTTCCTGCACGGGCGGGATATTGAAGCCGATCTGTTCCATGCCCGCTTCGCCATGAGTGACCGACAAAGAATTGAAACCGAATCGGTTGAGCGTTTTGGCAAGGACGGTAGGGAAAAAGATCGAAAGGGCCGTGTTCTTGTTGCCACGCAGGTCATTGAACAATCGCTGGACCTTGATTTTGACCTCATGGTTTCCGATCTTGCCCCCATTGATCTGCTCATTCAGCGCGCCGGGCGGTTATGGCGACATATGGACATGCGCCCCAAAGACAACCGGCCTGTGGCAGGTCCAAAACTGCTGGTGATCTCGCCCGATCCGCAAAAGGTCCAAGATGAAAACTGGCTGAAGGACATGGGCCATAAGGGTTCCTATGTCTATCCCAATCACGCCTTGCTGTGGCGCAGTGCAAAAACTTTGTTCGACAAGGGCGGCTTCAAAGCGCCGGATGATCTGCGTGCGATGATCGAATATGCCTACCAGATTGAGGG